>CACXHG010000135.1 GCA_902767355.1 uncultured Bacteroidia bacterium | reverse complement strand
GTCTGACCTTCGAACACTCTGATAAGCAGCGAGATGATGCCCTTGGTGATGATGGCGTCGCTGTCTGCGGCAAAGTGCAGCCGGCCGTCGGGAGCGGCAGTGCATACCAGCCACACGCGCGACTGGCAGCCGTCTATCAGATGCTCGTCTGTCTTGTCGGCCTCCGAGGCCAGCGGCATATCCCGCCCGAGGTCTATCAAGTATTCGTACTTGTCCAGCCACTCGTCGTAAACCGCGAACTCCTCAATAATCTCTTGCTGTATATCTTCTATACTTTTCATTGTCTCAACATTTTAATAGTGCGCTCCAGGGCTGCGCCGAAGGCCTCCACCTCTTCCTGCGTGTTGTAGGGCATAAGGCTGGCGCGAAGCATACTGCCGCCGCCTATGCGGTCCACAATCGGCTCGGCGCACATGTGGCCGCTGCGGAGGGCAAAACCCATTTTGTCCAGCAGCGTGGCCGCGTCCAGCGGGTGCACCCCTTCTATGGTAAAGGACCACAGCGGCACCCTCTCGCGGGCCTGGCCGGCTGCCAGAAAAAGCCCGTCCACGGCTGCCAGGGTGCGGTTCATAGCCTCTATAAGGCTGCGCTCGTGCTCTTGCACGCCGGCGTCGTCTCTAAGAGAAGCGGCAAACTCCAGCGCCGGTGCCAGGCACGCCCCGGCCACAAAATTGGAGGTGCCGGCCTCGAACTTGAGGGGGATGTCGGCATAGGTGGTCTTTTCAAAGCTAACCTTGCCCACCATGTCGCCGCCGCCCATGAAGGGGGGCAGCTTTTCCAGCCAGGCTCGCTCGCCGTAGAGCACGCCTATGCCGGTGGGCGCGTATATCTTGTGCCCGGAGAAGGCGTAAAAGTCGCAGTCGAGAGCCTGGACATCGACCTTGCGGTGCACAATGCCCTGGGCCCCGTCTATCAGCACCGGGATGCCCAGCTCATGCGCCGCGGCAATCATTTCCCGTATCGGATTTTCCACGCCCAGAATATTGCTCACGTGGGCTATGGCGACCATTTTGACCCCGCGCCGCAGCGCCGCACGGTAGGCGTCCATATCCACGCTGCCGTCGTTTTCGCTGCCCCGGCCGGCTGCCACGCCCACCACCTCCAGGTGCGCCCCACTCATCTGGCAGGCCATCTGCCAGGGGACGATGTTGGAGTGGTGCTCGGCCTCGGTGAGCAGTATGGCGTCGCCCTCGCCAAGGAAGCCCCCGCGCACCAGGCAGTTTGCCACCAGATTGATGGACATCGTGGTGCCGGATGTGAGCACAATCTGGTCGGCAGACGCCGCGCCTATAAACTTCTGCACCGCAATGCGGCCCTTCTCGTAGGCCTCCGTGGCCTCGTAGCTGAGGGTGTGCACGGCACGGTGGATATTGGCGTTATGCTCTTCGCTAAGCCGCTGCTGGGCCTCCAGCACGCACCGCGGCCTCTGGCTGGTGGCGGCGTTGTCGAAATAGACGAGCGGCCTGCTCCCGACCTTGCGGCCGAGAATAGGAAAATTAGCCCTTATCTGCTGCGTCAGCGTCATTAATCCGAAGAAATTTCGTAACTTTACAAACTGCAAAAATAATTAATTTTAGATTATATGTACGAATATATAGCCGGGACGCTCACAGAACTCAACCCGGCGGAGGCAATTGTGGAGGCCGGGGGAATCGGCTATCAGATACTTATTTCCGTAAATACCTACGGCGAAATAGAGTCCCGCCTGGGCAGCGGCGTCAAGCTCTACCTTTATCACCTGCTGCGCGAAGACGACGAAGCCCTCTACGGCTTTGCCTCCCGCGACGAGCGGGCTATGTTCACCCTGCTGATCTCTGTCAACGGGGTTGGCTGCGGCACCGCCCGCATGATGCTCTCCTCCCTGAGCCTGGACGAACTGCAGAATGCCATCATCGGGCAGGACGTGCGTAAAATCAAGTCTATCAAGGGCATAGGCACCAAAACCGCAGAGCGCATCATCCTGGAGCTCAAAGACAAGATTGTCAAGGGAGCCGGCAGCGCCTCCAGCGTGGTTGCCAGCAGCAACGCCGCCCGCGACGAGGCTTTCAACGCCCTTATCCTGCTGGGCTTCGCCAAGCCGAATGTAGAAAAGGCCCTGGAAATGGTCCTGAAAGACAATCCCACAATCAGCCTGGAAAATTTAATTAAAAATTCTCTTAAAATCTTGTAAAGTTTCTGGAGGTTTCGTATATTTGTCACGAATATTGGATAAGTATGATAGTACCCGACGACTTATTTTACACGAAAGACCACGAGTGGGCGAGGATTGAGGGGGATATCGCAGTAGTAGGTATCACAGATTACGCTCAGGGAGAGCTTGGAGACATTGTTTATCTGGACATCCCCACAGTAGGTGAGATGTTGTCGGCGGGAGACAAGTTCGGTGACATAGAGGCGGTAAAGACTGTGGCAGAGGCCTATATGCCGGTCAGCGGAGAGGTTGTAGAGTTCAACGAGGCCCTGGAGAGCGCACCCGAGCTGGTAAATGCAAGCCCTTATGACGAGGGCTGGATCGTTAAGATCAAATTCTCCGATCCGTCGGAATTTGATAAATTGTTGAAAGCTGAAGAGTACAAGAAATCAGTCTAAACATTGAAAATTAAATGTGATGTGTTAAGCCTGCTGCAGCGCCACTGCCGCGGGCTTAATTTTTTATAAATAATCGGTTTAGGGATTATTTTATATCTTTGCTGCGCTAAATAATGTAAAATGGAAATTAAGCGCCTGTTCGATTTTCTGGATTTCATAGAAAATGATCTTCCGGAAAGGCCCGACGTGGTGGCCCGCAGCAAGGGCGGCCAGTGGACCTATGTGTCCACCAAAGAATTCGTTCACAATTCCTGGTCCGTGGCCCGCGGCCTTCTGGAGCTGGGCTATGGCAAAGGCACCAAAATCATCAGCATCAGTGCAAACCGCCCCGAGTGGAACTTCATAGACTTCGGTGTGGCACTGGCCGGAATGATACACGTCCCCGTCTATCCCACCCTGAGCCACGACGACTATAACTACATCTTCACCCACTCCGATGCAGAAGTCATCTTCATAGACAACGTCAAGCTCTATGAGAAGATAAATCCCGTGGCAGAAGAGATAGAGCGCCCTATCAAGGTCATATTGATTGACGACAGCGACAGCATTTTCTGCTTCAAGCAGTTGTGCGAACTGGGCGACGCCGCGGCAGCCAAATGGGACCCGGTGCTCGAAGAGAACAAACGCACCATCAGCGACACCGAGTGCGTCTCGATAGTTTATACCTCCGGCACCACCGGCCGCCCCAAAGGCGTCATGCTCAGCCACCGCAACCTGGTCTTCGACGCACACGCCCACTCCGTAAGGCACGTCATGGACTGGCACCAGATTGCCGTGAGCTTTTTGCCGCTGTGCCACGCCTACGAGCGCACCATGCTCTACGACAACCTGGAGCGGGGCCTGCGCATCTATTATGCAGAGAACCTCTCCACCATCCAGGCCGACATCGCCAGCTGCCACGCCGACTTTTTCTGCGGAGTGCCGCGCGTGCTGGAGATGATGTACTCCAAGTTCGAGGCGGCCGGCAAGGCCCTCACCGGCATCAAGAAAACCATCTACCGCCACGCCTGGAACTTTGCCAACAAATTTGACAGTTACAACAACAATCCCATTTACAAATGCCGCCAGGCCATCTTTGACAAGCTGGTATATAGCAAGTGGCGCGAGGCTCTGGGCGGCCACCACATGATTGTGATAAGCGGCGGCAGTTCCATACAGGAGAAGATTGTGCGCTGCTTCACCGCCGCCGGCTTCCAGCTGTGCGAAGGCTACGGCATGACCGAGTCCTCTCCCGTGATTGCGGTGAACAACCCCGTGGACAAACTCGTGATCATAGGCACCGTCGGCCAGCCCCTGGACGGCACGGAAGTGTCATTTACAGAGGACGGCGAAATCCTGACCCGCGGCCCGCACGTGATGATGGGCTACTACAAAGATCCCGAGCAGACCAAGGAGATCATAGACAAAGACGGCTGGCTGCACACCGGCGACATAGGCTATCTGGTGGACGGCCGCTTTTTGAAGATCACCGACCGCAAGAAGGAGATGTTCAAGCTCAACAACGGCAAGTACATCGCCCCGCAGGCCATAGAGACCAAACTCAAAGAGTCGGATCTCATCGAGCAGTGCATAGTGTTCGGCGAGAACCACAAATACCCCTCTGCCATCATCATTCCCAATTTTGCCGCCCTCAAAGAGATTTGCAAAGAGCTCAAGCTCGACTGCAAGACCCACGAGGAAATGCTTGCCAACGACAAGATCCTGGCCCGGCTGCATAACGAGGTTGCGGCTGTAAATGAGAGCCTTGCCGCGCACGAGCAGCTTCGCAAAGAGCAGTTTGTAGATGACTCCTGGAATCTCGAGAACGGCATGCTCAGCCAGACCCTCAAGCTCAAGCGCGCCAATATCTACAAAAAATACGGCGCATTGATGGAGAAAGCCTACGAATAGGCTGCGATGGACAGAAGTCTTCGCTTTGCCACAGACACCGACCGGGAGCAGTTGCGGCCGCTGTTGAAGGCTTCCTTCGGCTGGAGCGACGCCCTC
>CACXHG010000134.1 GCA_902767355.1 uncultured Bacteroidia bacterium | reverse complement strand
CATTCAGCTGCACTGTGCTTCCGTCTGGCAGACTGATGAAAGAAAGCATACCTGTGACGGTGCGCAGCTGCACCATTGCCGCTTCGCTTTCCCCCGGGCCGGATAGCCTGTGCAAAAGTAATCCGGCGGCCAGTACTACCGGGATAAGCAGGGCGGCAGCGATATTGCGCGCAAACACCATGGCTTTTTTGCTCCGGGCTGCGGTAATCCTGGATTGCGTCTTTTTCAGGGCGGCCTCTGCATCGAAGCGACTCGGGGCACCGGCAGTGTCGGCGGCAAAGCAGATGTCGTAAATCTCCTGGGCGTGCAGCCTGTTTTCGTTGGACTCACGCAGCCATGCGGCCAGGGTGTCTATCTCGTCTGCAGTTAGCTCTCCGTTGTACCAACGGGCAAGCATCGTGTCATAATCGCGGGTCATCGAATCATATTTGTTTTATTATTTAGACATTTAAAGGGGGAAAATTCCCCGAAATTTGTCAATTTTGTAGAAACTGTTTTATCAATGGAAACATCCGACCGGGAAGTTATACTGCTCAAAAGGCTTCGCAAGGGCAGCAGGGATGCATTCGAGACCATGTTCCGGCTGTATTATGCCCCTTTGTGCGTGCATGCTTCCCATTATGTCGGTGACCAGGATGCAGAGAACATCGTGCAGGATCTTATGGCACATCTATGGGAAAACCGTCGCCGCCTGGAGATCAACACTTCGCTTCGTGCATACCTCTACAAGGCCGTGCGCAACCGTGCGCTCACGCTTCTGGCCCGCAGCAAGACTGCCGGCAAGGTGCTGGACAACATAGGCCGCTCCATGGATTTTTATTTCCTGCCTCCGTCCTGCCCGTTTGACGAGCTGATGGCCATGTTCGACAAGGCAATGCAAAAACTCCCGGAAGAGGTGCGCGAAGCTTTCATTCAAAGCCGCTTCGAAGGCAAGACCTATAAAGAAATAGCCGCAGAAGCCAATGTGAGCGTCAAGATTATCGACCACCGCATCCAAAAGGCCGTGACCCACCTGCGGCGCCAGATGGCCTTCCTGCAGCCTAATCTAGCCTGAGGCTTTATCTGTTAAGGCGAATCAGTGCTTCCAGAAAATAATAATCTGCATAGCTGAGCGGGACATCTACCTCTCCGCCGTCGGGCAGGTTGCCCACGCTGTGGCGCAGCAGAAAGTTGCCGTTGCCCTCTGTGGCAAAGTATTGTCCCGAGGCAAGAGTGCGCACCTGGCGCAGGGCCATCCTATGGCATTTGCGAGATAGTTTACTGTCGGCAGTCAGGGTAGAAAGTTCTGCAAAGGCAGAGGCCATTATCGCGCCGGCAGAGGCGTCGCGATATGTGTCGGGTATGTCCGGGTCGTCGAAGTCCCAGTATGGGACACCGTCTTTGGGCAGGCGTTTGAGTAGCATCCGGGCGATATTTTCGGCCTGGGGCAGGAATGCCGGCTCCCCCGTTTCCCTGTACATCATCGTGTAGCCGTAAAGCGCCCAGGCCTGCCCGCGCGCCCAGGCAGAGTCGTCGCTGTAGCCCTGTCGGGTGCATTTGAAGTCAACATCTCCGCTCTGAGGGTCATAGGCCACCACGTGCCAGGTGGTGTAGTCGTCTCGGAAGTGATTCCTGATGGTGGTGTTCGCATGGGTTATGGCCATTTCTTTCAGGGAGTCGGCGTCAAAGAGCTTTGCTGCAGTAGTCAGAAGTTCCAGATTCATCATATTATCTATAATGACCGTGAATTTCGACTCCCTGAACTCGCCCCAGCTCAGGGTGCAGCCCACCTGCGGGTTAAACCTTGCCGCAAGATTGTCGGCGCCGGCCTTTATTATTGGCAGAAAGGTACTGTCGCGGGTTATTCTCCAGGCATTGCCTGCGCTGCATCCAATCATAAAGCCGATGTCGTGGCCCACATTGTACTGTGGCAGGGAGGCCAGTTCCAGAGTGCGCCGGCGGGCAATCTCCAGCAGCTTCTCGTCGCCGGTGTACTCATACGCCTGCCAGGCTGTGCCGGCAAAGAATCCGCTGGTCCAAGCCCTTATGCCGGCGTCCTTTACCTGCCCGTTTTCAACGGTTCGGGGAGTGACGCCGCTTGCAAGCCTTGCGTCCATAGCTGCGATTTGCTGGGCTGCAATAGGAAAGACCCTTTTGGAAATATGCTCTGCGCTCTCGCTGCAAGAAAGTGTTATGGCCGCTGCAATGAGCAGCAGAATAAAGAAAACAGATGTCTTGTTAGTCATAGCCGAATTTGGATTTCGCTATAAAGACTATCAAAACCTGTGTTTTCCCCATAAAATAAACACACAGCGGGCAAGGTCTTAAAAAGGAGGTATCATCTCGCCCAGACAAAAAATCTAAATCGCGTTAAATCAAAGTGGTATAAAAATTAAGCGGGCGAGGTCCCCGGTATTGTCGGCAGACCTCGCCCACCTAAAGTGGGGATTTGCAAATCTATGCCTTATTTCACCAGCTGGTAGTGGGGGCCGAAACGCTCGAAGGCGGCGCGGTCCAGCTCTTCGCGGTGGTCGGGATGAGCCACTGAGATGATGGCCTTGGCGCGCTCCTGGAGCGATTTGCCGTAGAGATCCACTGCGCCGTATTCAGTCACCAGATAGTGGATGTGGGCGCGGGTGGTCACAACGCCTGCGCCAAGGGTGAGGGTCGGGGCTATCTTGCTGATACCCTTGTTGGTCACCGAAGGCATGGCGATGATGGCCTTGCCGCCCTGACTCAGCGATGCTCCGTAGGTGAAGTCTATCTGGCCGCCGACGCCGCTGTAGAACTTGGTGCCGAGGGAATCTGCGCACACCTGGCCGGTAAGGTCAACCTGCAGTGCAGAGTTGATGGCGGTCATCTTGGGGTTCTTGGAGATGATGTAGGGGTCGTTGGTGTATCCCACGTCCATCATTGCCACCATGGGGTTGTCGTCTATGAAGTCGTAAACTTCCTGGCTGCCCATGAGGAAGGTGGACACCATCTTGCCCGGGTCGGTGACTTTGTTGGCACCGGTGATGACGCCTTTCTCTACCAGTGGCAGCACGCCGTCAGCAAACATTTCGGTGTGGATACCCAGATCCTTATGGTTTCCCAGCTGTGCCAGCACTGCGTTGGGGATGGCTCCGATGCCCATCTGCAGGCATGCGCCGTCTTCGATAAGCTCTGCGCAGTTCTTGCCGATAGCGGTCTCGATCTCGTTGGGCTGGGTAAAGGTTGCGGGCTCCAGCGGAGTGTTGTCCTCTACGAACATATCTATCTTGCTCAGCGGGATGATGGCCTGGCCCCAAGAGCGGGGAACGTGCTTGTTGACCACGGCGATGACGGTCTTGGCGCACTCGATGGCTGCCAGGGTGGCGTCAACTGAAGTACCCAGTGACACGAAACCGTGCTTGTCGGGAGGGCACACCTGAATCATGGCCACGTCGCAGGGCAGGGCGCCGCAGCGGTACAGCTTCTGAGTCTCGCTCAGATGCACCGGAATGTAGTCTGCATAGCCGGCCTGAACACCCTTGCGCACATTGGCACCTACGAAGAATGCCTGATGGAAAAAGATTCCGGAGTATTTCTCGTCGGTGTAGGGTGCGGGACCCTCGGTGTGGAGGTGGTGGATAAACACATTCTTGATCTCACCTGCGTCTGCACGGCGGCAGAGGGCCTGGATGAGCACCTGGGGAGCGCTTGCCACAGAACTGAAGTGGACGTGATCGCCGCTCTTTACAACTTTAACGGCTTCGTCCGCGCTGATAAACTTGATAGTCTTGTTCATCTATTTTGTTTGATTATGTTTATTTTTGTGGCACGAAGATACAAAAGTTGAATCAAAT
>CACXHG010000133.1 GCA_902767355.1 uncultured Bacteroidia bacterium | reverse complement strand
TGGAGAATAAGGGAGTCGAACCCTTGACCCCCTGCTTGCAAAGCAGGTGCTCTAGCCAACTGAGCTAATCCCCCGCTGCAAAGGAATATAAAAAACTCCGAAAACGCAAAAAATCTTGCCTCGGTTATTTGGCAATCAGGGTCTCGCCGGCGTCGTTCACGATGGCGCGCAGCCAGCGCTCCCGCTGCGCAGGATGCTCCGGCGACACGGGCACTTTGCCTTCGTCCTGGATGGTCTTGTAGTTGCCGTTTTCGTCCTGCACTTTCACGTTGCCGTCCAGATATTTGACCAGCAGGTCTTTCTCCAGCTGTTTCCAGCGCACCAGCAGCTCGCTGGCCATGGTGCTGGTGGCATCGGTGATGGTGCGGATGACTCTTTTGTGCCGGCCCCTGTCCAGGTAATCCAGGGCCTTGGCGTCGGTGGCCCTGACCATATCGAGGCAGTATTTCTCATAGTCGTCTATCTGGCGTCGTATTTCGGGGGCCACGCGGTCGTAGAACAGGTATGCAAAGTGGGTCACCTTGTTGAACTGCCAGAATGCGGAAGTGGAAGAGTATTCGGTGAGGCTGCCGTTGCCCTGAGCAAATGGCAGGGGCACGGCATTTATGTTGGTATAAACGGGCGTCAGGGCGCTGGTGGCGGCATCGTCCACGCCAAACCAGAGCAGGCCGCCGACCACGTCGGGCAGCCAGCCGCGGGCCTGCCCTAGAACCCAGTAGCCGGTCTGCTGGGTGGCGATGGCCCTCTCGTGCACATATTTGGTGCCATCGACCTCGAACTCCATGGGACGCCAGCGGTAGGGAAGGGCGTTGTTGCCGGCTCCCACGTCCTGGGTCATGTCCATGGGCGTACCCTCGTAGTGGTCGCGCATGACATCGGCAAGTGCGTGCAGGGTCACCTTCCTGGCCGGTTTTACCCAGAGCGGCATGCGGTTGTTCAGGTTGTGGCCCATCGCATAGTCCAGATAGTCAGAAGCGGGGGCGCTGTGAGCCCCGGAGGCGTCTTCCCAGCTGAACTGCCCGTCGCAGAGAATGTTGAAGGCGCTCCAGGCGCGGGCGTCGCAGAAGCGGGCGCCTGAGAAATCCACGGGATTGTAGGCGTCGCAGAAGCTGAACTCCTCATCCTTGCCGCTGAACCAGCCCCTCTCCCGGGCAAAGGAAATTACATCCTTGCTGTAGAGGCAGTTGTCGGGGTCGTCCAGGGGGAAGCGGCCTATGCGCGCCTGATTGGCGTGGGCGCAGATATAGCCGTCGGGGATGCGGCGCGCCACCCACAAGCTGCCGCTGCCGTCGCCCTTTGAGACCATCTCCATAATCCAGGCCTCGTATTTGTCGGCAATGGAAAAGGACTCGCCTTCAGAAGGATAGCCGTACTGCTGGGTAAGAGCATCCATAATCTCTATGGCCTCGCGGGCAGTGCGGGCCCGCTGCAGGGTGGTGAAGATGAGCGAGCCGTAGTCCATGATTCCGCCGCCGCCCCAGAGCTCTTCGCGACCGCCGAAGGTGGTCTCGGTGATGATCAGCTGATACTGATTCATATTGCCCACCTGCTGATAGCTGTGCGCCACCTGGGCGATCTGGCCCATATAAGTGCCTTCGTCCCAGTTAAATATCCTGAGCATGGAGCCTGCCGGCCAGTCCTTGGCGCCCTGGTATTCCAGGCAGCCGTAGAGCTGGTGGCTGTCGGCGGCGTAGGTCACCATAGTAGAGCCGTCGGACGATGCGCCGGGGGTGACAATCACATTTGTGCAGGCCAGGGAGTATATTGTGGTCAGTGCCAGGAAAAGCACTGTGGCATAAAATTTTTTCATTGGTGCAATAATTGTAACTTTGTTCTGAAATGTACAACCATCAAAGATAGAAAAAATGAAGAATATCTCTAAATATATGGCCTTGGCGGCTATGTTTTTGCTCCTCGGCACCGCCGTTTGCGCGGCACAGCAGCAGGGCGCCTCTGCCGGCAAGGGCCCGGCGGACTACGATGAGGTCATCGCCAAGCAGGTCAACGACATGATAGACCGCTACCGTCTGGACGACTACCAGGCTTTCCGCCTGGACACGCTGCTGCAGCACTACGTGCCCCTCTACAACGAGGAGTTGGCCAAGGTGAAGGCATCCGGCGCTTCCCAGTACACATCC
>CACXHG010000132.1 GCA_902767355.1 uncultured Bacteroidia bacterium | reverse complement strand
TGTGTGAGCCGATAGACGGATTCGAACCCCCGACCTGCTGTTTACAAAACAGCTGCTCTACCGACTGAGCTATATCGGCCTATAGCTGCGCTCTTTTTCGGGACTGCAAATATAGGCGGTTTTTTTTAATTGCCAAAAAATTCCTGAACTTTTTCGAGGATATTTTCCCAGCCCATTCCGCATTCGGCATACTGCTCGGCAACGCTGGCCTGCTCGATGAATCTGTCCGGCACTCCGATGGCTTCCACCTTGATGTCGGGGTGGTGCAGGGATGTGTATTCGCTCACCGCGCCGTGCAGCCCTCCCATGACTGTCCCGTCTTCTACCGTTATTATTACGGATGCCGCCGCGCAGGCTTTTTCAAGTGCTTCGGTGTCAATGGGCTTGAGGAAGCGCATGTCGATGTGCAGGATGTCCTTGCCTAAGCGCTGCCGGACCTGCCGGACGGCTTTGGTGCACAGATTACCTATGGGACCTATAGATAATATGGCAAGCTGGCTGCCCTCATTGAGGGTGACGGCCTTGCCCAGGCTTATCTTCTCAAACGGAGCGCCCCGCCAGGGGGTGCCTTCGCCGCATCCGCGGGGATATCTTATTATGGTGGCGGGATAGTCGCTCTGGGCGGCGCTGTAGAGCAGATTCCTGAGTTGGACTTCGTTCAGCGGAGAAGCTATCGCAAGGTTAGGTATGCTGCGGAAGGCAGCCATGTCGAACACTCCCTGATGGGTGGCGCCGTCTTCGCCCACAAGCCCGGCGCGGTCCAGGCACAATACGACTTTGAGCTTCTGCAGGGCCACGTCGTGCACTACATTGTCCCAGGCGCGCTGCATGAAGGTGGAATATATGTTGCAGAACGGCAGCATTCCGGCGGCGGCCAGACCGGCAGAGAAGGTGACGGCGTGCCCTTCGGCAATGCCTACGTCGAAAACCCTTTCGGGGAAGGCCTTCTTCATGATGTCCAGGCTGCTGCCGCGCAGCATGGCAGGGGTGATGCCCACTATGCGGCTGTCGGCGGCGGCCAGCTCCGTGAGAGTCTGCCCGAATACCGTCTGATACTTGTCCGCCTTGGCGCTGGAATGGCTTTGCTCTCCGGTTTCAGGGTCGAACATTCCCGGGGCGTGCCACACCTCAGGGTTGTCTTCGGCGGGTTTGTAGCCCTTGCCCTTTACGGTGACAAGATGCAGGATCTTGGGCCCGCCTATCTTCTTGAGCCTTTCCAGCATAGGAATGACCTGCCCCAGGTCGTTGCCGTCGATGGGGCCGAAATATCTGAAGCCCAGGGAGTCGAACATGGACACGGTCTGGCTGTTGTGCAGCAGGAATTTTTTGGTGCTGCGGGTCAGGGCCTGCAGAAATTCCCTGAACTTGCCGGCACCCAGCCGGTTCCATATACTGTTCTTGAGCCGGTTGTAGCCGGCTCCGGAGGTGATGCGCATCAGATGGCGGTGCAGGGCGCCTACCGGCAGGTCTATGGAGATACGGTTGTCGTTGAGTATCACCAGCAGATTGCTCTTGCGGCTGCCGGCATTGTTCAGGCCTTCGAAGGCCAGGCCTCCGGACATCGCCCCGTCGCCAATGACGGCCACGTGGCAGGCGTCTATGCCCTGCAGTTCGTCGGCGACGGCCAGCCCCAGCGCCGCTGAAATGGAGGTGGAGGCGTGTCCTGCGCCGAAACTGTCGTATTCGCTCTCAGAGCGCTTCGTGAAGCCGGAAATGCCGCCTTTTTCGCGGTTATGCTGGAAAGCCAGGCGGCGTCCGGTGATTATCTTGTGGGCGTAGGCCTGGTGGCCGACGTCCCAGACTATCTTGTCCTTGGGAGTGTCCAGCACCTTGTGCAGGGCCACGGCGATCTCCACCGCGCCCAGGCTGGAGCCTATGTGGCCGGGGTTGTGCGAACAGCACTCCACAATATATTCCCTCAACTCTTTGCAGAGCTGCTCCAACTGCTTCAGGTCCAAAGGCTTGAGGTCCTTCGGGGAGTCTATTTTGTCAAGGATTGAGTACAATTAGTCTTCCCTTACAATGGTTTGCTCGCGGTCTGGACCGACAGAAATGATTTTGACGGGAATCTGGAGCTCGTCTTCTATGAATTTGAGCAGTACCTTGAATTCGTAGGGGAGCTCGCTCTCGGAACGCATCGCCCCTATGCTCTTGCGCCAGCCCTTGAACTCCTTGTAAACCGGCTGTATGTCGGCCTGGGTGTCGAAGGGGAATATCTTGCAGGGTTCGCCGTCCACAATGTAGCTGGTGGCTACCTTTATGGTGTCGAACTCATCCATGACGTCGGCCTTCATCATGATCAGGTCGGTGACGCCATTGAGCATGATGGCATACTTGAGGGCCACCAGGTCCAGCCAGCCGCAGCGGCGGGGACGCCCTGTAACGGCTCCGAACTCATAGCCTTTGTTGCGCAGCATCTCGCCGGTCTCGTCGAAGAGCTCGGTGGGGAAGGGGCCGCTGCCCACGCGGGTGCAGTAGGCCTTGAAAATGCCGTACACGCGTCCTACCTTGCGGGGAGCTATGCCCAGGCCCACGCAGGCGCCGGGGCAGATGGTATTGGAAGAGGTCACGAAGGGGTAGGAGCCGAAATCTATGTCCAGCATGCTGCCCTGCGCGCCCTCTGCAAGTATCTTCTTGTTGTTCTCCAGGCATTCGTTGGCGAAATATTCGCCGTCTATCAGCCTGAATTTCTTAAGATAGTCTATCGCCTCCATCCACTCGGCCTCGTGCTCTTCGGCGTTGTATTCAAAGTCGAACTGCTTGAGATACTCTATGTGTTTGGCTTTGAGGGCGTCGAAGCGCTCCTTGAAATTGGCTGCCAGGGTGTCGCCGACCCTGAGGCCGACGCGGCTGACCTTGTCGGTGTAGGTGGGGCCGATGCCCTTGAGGGTGGAGCCGATTTTGGACTTGCCCTTGGAGGCCTCCTGCGCAGCATCGATAATCTTGTGGGTGGGAAGGATCAAGTGTACTTTCTTGGAAATGTACAGGCGCTCGTGCAGGGGTACTCCGGCTGCCTCGATGGCCTCGCATTCGCTGCGGAAAGTTATGGGGTCGAGCACCACGCCGCTGCCCACGATATTTACCGTACCTTTTCTGAAAACGCCGCTGGGGACGCTCCTGAGAACATACTTTTTGCCGTCAAAATGGATTGAATGTCCCGCGTTGGGACCTCCCTGGAATCGGGCGATGACCTGATAGGTCTCTGCCAGAACGTCAACAATCTTGCCTTTTCCCTCGTCGCCCCACTGCAGGCCCAATACTACATCTAATTTCATAGGATTCTATTAAGATTCTATTCTTTTTTTGTGCGGACTGCGAAGTTACGGCTAATAGTTGACAAAAGAAAATTTTAATAAATTTGCATTATGCTCAGACGCGATTTCATAAAGACCTCTGCCGCACTGGCGGCCGCTGCGGCGCTGCCGGGCTGCAAAGTGCCCGCTTCAGGCGGCGGCACGGACGCCCTCGTGCTGGACTGGCGGCCATACACGGGGCAGCTGAAATACACCTTTACCATCGCCACCTATTCCCGCACGCAGACGCCGCTGGTGCTGACCAGGCTGCGCTGGAAAGATTATGTCGGCTATGGAGAAGCCGCCATGCCGCAGTATCTTGGCGAAAGCACGGAGAGCGTGACGGCATTTTTACAGAAAGTGAGCGAGCAGGTGCTGCCGCGCCACAGAGACCCCTTCCGCATGGAAGATCTACTCTCCGAGGTGGATGCCCTCTCGATGCGCGACACGGCCGCCAAAGCCGCCGTGGACATCGCCCTGCACGACCTCGTGGGCAAGATTCTGGGTCGCCCGTGGTGGCAGCTGTGGGGGCTTGACAGGGAGAATACGCCCTGCACGTCCTACACCATAGGCTATGATGCGAGCGACGATATTGTGAACGAGAAAATCACGGAGGCCTCCTGGACCAAGGTCGTCAAGGTCAAACTGGGCATGGGCGAGCAGGAAGACAAGCGCATGGTCAATCTTATCCGCGCCCGTCTGGATACGGTTATCTGCGTTGATGCCAACCAGGGCTGGAAGAGCAAGGAGATGGCTTTGGACATGATAAACTGGCTCGCGGAGCGGAATGTCTGCCTGGTGGAGCAGCCCATGGCCAAGGAAGACCTGGACGCTGCCGCCTGGATCACCGAGCGCAGCCCGCTGCCCGTGATTGCCGACGAAGCCTGCCAGCGCCTGGCCGACATCCCCCGCCTGAAAGGCGCCTACCACGGCATCAACATCAAGCTGATGAAATGCACCGGAATGCGCGAGGCACACAAAATGGCCACTGTGGCACGCGCTTTGGGTATGGAGGTGATGCTGGGCTGCATGACCGAGACCTCGGCTGCGATTTCTGCTGCCGCACAGCTGTCGCCGCTGGCGCGCTGGGCCGACCTGGACGGCAACATCCTGCTGAGCAACGACTGCTTCGATGGAATGCGGCTTACCAATGGAAAAATTACACTCAACGATAGACCCGGAATAGGGGCCGAACCCCTGAAACCTTTTGAAAAGTTATGAAAAGAATATTAATCGCCCTTTTGCTCCTGGCAGGTTTTAACATGGCCTTCGGCCAGGTAGTGGAGCAGAATCTTGAACCTTACGGCAAGGCTAAGCCGGAAAAGATGGAAATGAAGGCCAGGCCGGCCTGGGATATGGAGGTGGCCTTCGCGGCGCGGGACACCTGCACCCTGTCCATGGACCTGTATTTTCCCAAGGACACGCTTGAGAGCCACCCGTGCATTGTCTTTGTCTATGGCGGCGGCTTTCTTGACAATAATCAGCGGGAGAAGGGGAATGTGAAATATTGCCGGCGGCTGGCCGATGCAGGCTATGTGACAGCAGCCGTCGACTACCGGCTGGGCCTCAAGGGTGTGAAGAACACCGGCCTGCTTGCGATGGCGAACAATCTGGATAAGGCGCTGCAACTGTCCACGGAAGATCTGTTTTCGGCTGTGCAGCACCTGATTACCTATGCCGGCGAGTATGGGATAGACCCCTCGCAGATAATACTGGTGGGCAGCAGCGCCGGGGCGATGACCGTCCTGCAAGCCGATTATGAGCTGGGCAACCGCACCGCCCTGGCGGCCGCCATGCCCGAAGGCTTCCGCTTTGCCGGCGTGATATCTTTCTCAGGCGCGATATTCTCCCGCAAGGGCAAGTGCAGCTGGAGCGTCCAGCCGCCCGCACCCACGCTCTTTCTGCACGGCACCTCAGACGAACTGGTGGTTTACGACAAGATACAGGTCTTCAACATGGGCCTTTTCGGCACCGACGCCCTGGTGGCCCGGTTCGAGAAATTCAACTACCCGTATATGTGCATACGTTTCGAAGACCGCTATCATGAGGTGGCCAGCTTTATGAATAAGTTCTTCGACCAGACCCTCGGCTTCATAGACAGGTACGCCCTGCAGAAAAAGAACTGGCAGATAGACGTGACGGTAACCGACCCCGACATGGACATCGCCAAACCCTGGGCGTTCGGTATCGACGATATCTACGGCAAGCGCAAGTAAGGACAAGCGTCACAAGCCATACTG
>CACXHG010000131.1 GCA_902767355.1 uncultured Bacteroidia bacterium | reverse complement strand
CCCTCAAGCTCCCAGCCGGAGGGGTAGAAGCCCATCCCGAGACCCACGCTCTGTTCGCCCAGAAAAACCCTGAATACGCCAAAGGCACCGGTGGTGAAATGGGTGCACTGCGCCACGTGGCGGCCTTCGTGAACGGCCAGCTGATGCACCCAGTCATCTGCATAGCCGCGGTTGAACGGCGGGGTGGTGTAGATATCCACTCGGCGCGGAGCCCACACCACGGTGGCGTTGCTGCTGAGGGCGTAGGGATGGAGAACGAGCGGCATGTGCGCCCCTTCCAGCCTGTGAGCCTCCTGCACCCGCGGCCGCTCCAGCTCGAAATTATAGAGGTATGTGCGCGCCAGGGAGTCCATTCCGCGGGGATATATCACGTCAAAGTGGTCGCCCTTGATGGTTTTCCACCGCAGGCCGCCCGGATCCGCACCCAGTGTGTAATACTGCGCAAACGCCCCTTGGGAGAGCGCCAGGCACAGAATCATCGCTATGAGTATCCTAACGGGCTTCATCCTTGAAATAATTGTAAACCTTGGCGGCCATACTCTTGCCCACGACAGTCTCCAGATCCTGCAGAGAGGCCTCCCGGATGCGCTTCACGCTCTTGAAGTGCGACAGCAGACGGCTGGCGGTAGCATCACCGACGCCCTGTATCTCTGCAAGTTGCGAGCCAATCTGGCTCTTGGACCGGAGCGAGCGGTGGAATGTGATGCCGAAGCGGTGGGCTTCGTCGCGGATTTGCATCAGGACCTTGAGCGAAGAGGAGTTCTTGTCCAGAAAAAGAGGGTAGGGGTCGCCCGGGCGTATGACCTCTTCCAGGCGCTTGGCAAGGCCCACGGTGCACACCTGGTCGGCGATGCCCAGCTCGTAGAGCGCCTCCAGGGCAAAGTGCAACTGGCCCTTGCCGCCGTCTATCACTATCAGCTGCGGGAGTTCCTGCCCCTCTGCCATAAGTCGGGAATAGCGGCGGTTCACTACCTCTTTCATAGAGGCATAGTCGTTGGCCCCGACCACGGTCTTGATCTTGAAGTGGCGGTAGTCCTTCTTGCTGGGACGGCCGTCGCGGAACACCACGCAGGAGGCTACCGGATTGGTACCCTGGATGTTGGAGTTATCGAAACACTCTATGTGGCGCGGCAGCTGCTTCATGCCCAGGTCGCGCTGCAGGTTTTGCAGCACTTTCTCTTTATATTCTTCCGGGTTGACCTTCTCTTCGTGGCGGTATTTCTCCACTTTGAGGGCCGCGGCGTTCTTCTGGCTCAGGCGCAGCAGCTCCATCTTGTCGCCCTTCTGCGGCACCACCATCTGCACGCCTTCGAACTCCTGGTTGGGCTCAAAGGGCACTATAACCTCTTTGGAGAGGGCTCCGAACTTGGATATCATCTCTGCCATAAAGGCGGCCAGCACGGCCTCCTGCGGCTCTTCTATGCGGGCCTCGAGCTCCATATTGAAGCTCTGCACCACGCAGCCGGAGCGGATGCGGATAAAGTTGCAGAAATGCTCCTGCCCCTCGCTCACCATGGAGAACACGTCGGTGTCGAACATCGTGCGGCTCACTATCGGCGACTTGGAATAATGCTTTTCCAGCAGCTCGGCCCGCTCTTTATAAACCTGCGCCTGCTCGAATTCCAGCTGCGACGCGGCGGCGGCCATCTTCTCCCGGTTTTCCCGGATAAGACCGCGGGCACCTCCGCCCAGCAGCGTCTCTACCGAGGCTATCATGGCGTCGTATCCGTCTTTGGACATGCGTCCCACGCAAGGGGCGCAACAGCGGCCCAGGTGGGCATTGAGGCACACTTTGAACTTGCCGTGGGCCACGCCCTCCTCAGTGAGGGCCAGCTTGCAGTTGCGCAGCGGGTACAGGGCCGCGATCAGCTCCAGCATGGAATGGGCGTAGCCGGCAGAACTGTAGGGGCCGAAGTATTTCCCCCCGCCCTTGGTCAGGCGGCGGGTGAGCATCACCCTGGGATACTGCTCGTTCTTGACGCATATCCAGGGATAAGTCTTGCTGTCTTTAAGAAGGATGTTGTAGCGCGGCTGGAGCTTCTTTATCAGGTTGTTCTCCAGCAGCAGGGCGTCCTGCTCGGTCTCCACCACAGAAAACATCATATCGGCAATCTTGCTCACCATGAGCCGGGTCTTGCGGTCCAGGCTCTCCGGCGGGCGGAAATACTGCGATACCCTGCGGTGCAGGTCCTTGGCCTTGCCCACATAGATCACCGTGCCTTCGCTGTTGAGAAAGCGGTAAACGCCCGGCGTGTGAGGCAGCAGGCTGACTTTTTCCCTTACATCCATCTATTCCTGTTCGGCGAGCGACTTGATGCGATTGTTGATCCAGTCCGCCTCGTCCTGATGGCCGTGGCTCGCAAAGAGTTTTGCCATGTATGAGGCGTATTGCATCTCGCGGTCGAGGGTGTCCTCGTCCAGCACGCCGGAGCCGAACTCCTGACTGGAGTAGAGCATGGAAGCGGCGGCCTCCTCTATATATGCCCGGCCCAGCTTCTGCGCTTTCTCGAAGCGGTCTATGGACAGGTAGTTGTCTATGGAGGTGAGCACTTCATACTCGTTTGAGCCGCGTATCAGGGCCAGGTCCAGGGGAATATTCTTGACCGGAGTAACCTCGTAGCAGCGGTCCAGCACTTTCTCGGCCTCTTCGAAGCGCTCTTCCGAAATAAGCTTGTAGGCAACCTGGTTGAAGATGCCGCGCACGGGAGTCACGCTGCTGAAGGCGTAGAGATTGAAGTAGTCAAAGTTGATGGTGGTGTCCTTGAGGCTGTCGAAGCGGTAGCCGTTCATCACCCGCTCGTACATCTTGTCGGTGTCCATCTGCTTGGGCTCCGAGCCCAAGGGGCACTCGATGGGGACAATCTTGTAGGCATAGCCGTCGAACTGCAGGTATTTGCCTATCTCAAAGGTGCAGTCGCCGTTCTGCGAGACAAAGTAGATGGGGCGGTCCCAGCCGTAGTTGGACAGGATATCCAGCAGTATCAGGTCGGTCTTGTTGATGGTGCTGGCCTTCTCGGGGATTGTGAGCACCAGCTGGTCCAGCATCTTGTCTGCATCCTGCGGCCGCACGATGCCGCTGCTAAGGGCGGCTTCCTTGTCCACCGGCACCACTATGCTGCGGGTGGCTATGGCCCCGGCGTTGCCGCTGCGGAACTTGGGATTGGTGAAGATGGACATCACGTCCTTGGCAGAAGCCGGGCGGCCGAGGGCGTCCACCACGCGGATAAAGTCGTTGGTACCGTAGAGATAGTCCTTGCGGGGCAGCGAGATGGGCAGCGGGGCGGAATTGTTGCTGCGGCATTTCATCTGGTCTATATACCAGTCCATTCCCAGCAGGGAAGTGTTCATTATGCGGATATCGGTGCGTATGCCCTCCACCTCCTGGGCGTACCAAAGAGGGAAGGTGTCGTTGTCGCCGTGGGTTATCAGTATGGCGTTCTCGTCGCAGCTGTTGAGGTAGTTATATGCCTCTTCTATAGAGGTGTAGCGGTTGCTGCGGTCGTGGTCGTCCCAGTTCTGGCAGCCCATCAGCACAGCTACTGCCAGGGCCAGCACAGAGGCTGCGGTGGCGGTGCCCACGCTGGTTTTGTCGCTCACCTTTTCGCCATTTTCGCGGGCGATGCCCTTGCCCAGCAGGCCGTCTATCCAGTCCTTTATGCTCATCACGGCCAGACCTATCCAGATTGCGAACACATAGAAAGAGCCGGCGTATGCATAGTCGCGCTCACGCGGCTGGTAAGGCGGCTGGTTGAGGTATATGATAATGGCGATGCCTGTCAGGAAAAACAGCAGGAAGGATATCCAGGCGTTGCGGCCGTCGTGCTTCATCTGATAGAAAAGACCTATCAGGCCCAGCAGCAGGGGCAGGAAGAAGTAGTGGTTCTTGGCCTTGTTGTGCGCCAGATATGGCGGCGCTACGCTCTGCTCGCCCAGGCGGGCGCGGTCCAGGAACTTGATTCCGCTCTCCCAGTTGCCGCACGAAGGGTCGCCGGGAACCTGGCCCTGCAGGTCGTTCTGGCGGCCCACGAAGTTCCAGAAGAAGTAGCGGAAATACATGTAATTCAGCTGGTAGTCAAAGAAGAAGCGCAGGTTGTCGCGCATTTTGGGCATCTGGGTCTTCTGCAGGCTGCCGTCGCTCATTCGCACCGTCTTGACGCGGAAGTCGCCGCCGGTATATACGTCGTAGAACTGCTCGTGGGCAGGACTCTGGGTGCTCCACATGCGTGGGAAGAGCATCTTGGCTCCGAGCGGATAGTCGGCCTCCAGCGGCTTGGCGGTCTTGTAGTACTTGCCGTCCAGCTTGGTCCAGTAGCTGCCCTCCTTGATGTCGTAGATAGACTTGTACGACTCTCCGAACACCACCGGCTTGCTGCCGTACTGCTCGCGGTTGATGTAGCGCACCAGGGTGTAGGGGTTGTCCGGAGAATACTCGTTGGTCGGCGGATTGGCGCCGGCGCGGATAACCACCACCGCAAACACGCTGTAGCCTATCAGGATTGCTGTCAGGCAGAGGGTTATGGTGTGGGCCGCAACCTTTTCCCTGCGGCGGAAATAGGCCAGCAGAAAGAAGCAGGCGGCAAATATCAGCAGCGAGAATATGGCTGCGCCCAGATTGAACGGGGCGCCGAGGCCGTTGACGAAGAGGCGGTCCACAAAGGCTATCGCCTTGGGCACGTAGGGAATTATGCCAAAGAGGATTACGGCCAGCACAAGGGCAGAAATGGCCAGCATCAGCACGCCTTTGAAAAACGTCATCTTTTCGCCCGCGTGGCTGCGGTAGTACCACAGGAACACGATCACCGGGATTACCAGCAGGCTGAGCAGGTGTATGCCTATGGACAGGCCCAGCATCAGCGCGATGAAGACTATCCAGCGGTCGTTGTAGGGCTCGCCGTAGTGCTCGTCCCACTTGAGTATGGCCCAGAACACAATGGCCGTGACAAGGCTGGACATGGCATACACTTCGCCCTCCACGGCAGAGAACCAGAAGGTGTCGGAGAAGCAGTATGCCAGCGCGCCGGCCGCTCCGGCGCCCAGCACGGCGACAGCGCTGCCCGTGGTGAGTTTTTTACCCTTCTTTTCGAGCAGCCTCAGACCGAAGTGGACGATTGTCAGAAAGAGGAAGAAGATGGTGAATGCAGAGCACACCGCGCTGCAGCAGTTCACGGCCGCCGCAGCGTGCTCGGGGCCTGTGAATAAGGTAAAGAAGCGCGCAACCAGCTGGAACATGGGGTTTCCCGGGGGGTGGCCCACCTCCAGCTTATACGACGAGGCGATAAACTCGCCGCAGTCCCAGAAACTGGCCGTAGGCTCTATCGTCGCCAGATATACAAACGACGAAATGGCCAGGATTACAATAGCGGTTATGTTCTTGATTCTTTCAAATATTCTCTTCTCCATAAAAATCAGGGCATACGTGTGTATATTAATGACAAATGTACAAATTAGTTTTTTTATACCTAAATTTGCAGCCGTTATTTGCTTTGTTATGGCCAACGACTGGAAAGACAGACTCGGCGTGGTGTACTCCACCGACCCCAACTTCAAATATGTTACCGCGGCCGATCTGGACGTGGAGCCGGACACCCTGGAGCCTGCCCGCCAGAAGCTCATAGTTGGCATTGACCGCCGCAACCGGGGCGGCAAGCAGGTAACTCTGGTGAGCGGCTTTGTGGGCAAGGAAGCCGACCTTGCGGCGCTGGGAAAGATTCTCAAGACCAGATGCGGGGTGGGCGGCAGCGCCAAAGACGGCCAGATCCTGATACAGGGCGATTTTCGCGACCGCATAGTGGATATTCTTAAATCTTTGGGATACAACGCAAAGCGTGGGAATTAGGCTATGTTCTCTTTTTTGCAGACAATAGGGCAGGACTGCTGGCAGGCGAGCGAGCTGATGACCGTAGCCGGGGAGGGTTTCCCCGCCGCGGTGGTAGAGAGCCATCCCGCACTGACCACCTACGCCCTGCTGCTGTGCCTGCTGTACTTTTTGATTTTCGTGGAGAACTCCTTCATCGCCATCCTGATCTCCTATCGCTCGATGTTCAATAAGCTGGCCCTGGAGGATACCCTTGCCAACCAGAACCTTACCTATGCCATCAACAACACGGCCCTGCTGTGCATACCCACACTGGGGCTGACGCTGTATTTCCTGAATTTCTCGCCGCTGAACTTCATCTTCATCCTGGCGGCGCTGGCCGTGTACACCCTGATACACATAGGGCTGTTCTATCTTGTGGGGTGGCTCAAATACTGTCCGGAGATGATGCGGACGCTCTCTGTATGCGACCGTATCTACCTGATTGTATTCACCACCATCAGCCTGGTGCTGCTGCTCGTGACCCGTTTTACCGCGCCGATGAGCGTTGCGACTGTACGGATAGTGCTTTTGGCACTATTTTCTGTTGTTTTTGTGGTGCTGATTATCAGGAGTTTCAAGATTTTCCGAGAAAATAATTATTCAATATTGTTTTGGTTTTTATACCTTTGCACGCTCGAAGTTTTACCCCTAGGGCTACTAATTTGCGTACTGACTAGGATATGATAGATATTAGAGGCAAGAAAATTCTGGTTGCCCAGCCAGCCCCCAAAAACAGTTCGCCGTATGCAGAGCTTGAGACCAAGTGGCATCTCTCGTTCGATTTCTGCCCTTTTTTCACTGTCAAGCCCATCTCTACCAGAGATTTCAGGGCGCAGCATGTGAATATTCTGGACCATACAGCCATCGTTTTCACATCGCGCAGCGTCATCGACTCCTTCTTCCACATTTGCGAAGAAATGCGCATCAATGTCCCTGAGGATATGAAGTATTTCTGCCAGAACCAGCAGATTGCCCTTTATCTGCAGAAATACATCGTGTATCGCAAGCGCAAGATTTTCTTTGGCGACGGCCGGCCCCTGTCGGTTGTGGACGCCATAGGCAGCAAGCACAAGAACGAAAAGTTCCTTATCGCCTGCACGGATTCCCTGCGCCCCGACATGGCTGCAGCCTTCGATAAGGCCGGTTTCAAATACGGCAGCGCCGTGTTCATGAACACCGTCGTGAGCGACATCAAGCATCTGGACCTGTCGTCGTACAGCGCGCTGGTGTGCTACAGCCCCTGCGACGTGCGTTCGCTTCTGGAGAACTACCCCGACTTCAAGCAGGGCGAGCTGCTGCTGGCTACCTTCGGGGTGAACACCGCAAAGGCAGCCCAGGAGGCCGGTCTCAATGTAGAGATTATGGCTCCCACGCCCGAAGCACCCTCCATCGCCCAGGCTCTGAGCTTGTACTGCAGCAAGTTATAGCCCGCCTAACGCGCCGGACTTTCTTATATTTTTATATATTTTCAGCCTTTATGACGTACTCCTTCCCAAAAGAACAACGCTTGAGGCAGCGGCAGGCCATTGCCGACCTGTCCGTGCACGGGACGGTGCTGTTCAAATACCCCATAAAGGCTTATTTTGCGCCGAGTGACGGCCCTCTGCCACGCTACGTCATTGCCGTGCCCAAAAAGTCGTTTAAACGTGCCGTAAAGCGCAATCTGCTCAAACGACGCATTCGCGAGGCCCTGCGGCTCAACCAGGCCGAATGCCTGGGCGGTTTCGCCGCCGACTACCTGCTGGTCTATATCGGCAAGGAAATCTGCCCCTACGACGTCATTGAGGCGGCAGTGAAAGACATCCTTCTCAAAAGCGCCCGATCATGAGCCGTGGCTTCCTTAAAAGCAGCTGCCTGGCTACCGAATCCTTGCCGCCGTTTATGCGTGCCGTGCGCCGCGTGGTCAACTGGCCTTTCCTGATGCTCATCAAGGGCTACAAGCTCTTGCTTTCGCCGTTTCTGGGCCGCAGCTGCCGCTTCACGCCCACCTGCAGCACCTACACCTACGAAGCCATCGAGAAATACGGCATCGTCAAGGGCGGCCTGCTGGGCGCCTGGCGCATCCTGCGCTGCAACCCCTTCGGCGGCAGCGGCTACGACCCCGTGCCTTAGCCGCCTTTAACCGCTCCAAAACTCCTTTTCGCCGCTACCGCCAGGTACAAAAAAAGCAGGCAATCCGGTGCGGATTGCCTGCTTTCTGATATATGGTGTTAAACCTTATTTCTTGCTGACGGCCTTCTCGGCTGCCTTGGCCTCGCGTTTGCGGTTGAGGTCGTACATCAGAGGAGTACCGATGAAGATGGAAGCGTAGGTACCTACAATCACACCCAGGGTCAGGGCAACTGCGAAACCGCGGATGCTTTCGCCGCCGAAGATTGCGATGGCGATGAGCACGATCAGGGTGGTGATGGAGGTGTTCAGGGTACGGCTCAATGTCGCGTTGATGGCGCCGTTGATATTGTCCTTGAGAGCACGCTTGGGATAGAGGGTCTTGTACTCGCGGATACGGTCGAAGATAACCACGTTATCGTTGATGGAGTAGCCGATGATGGTCAGGATGGCCGCGATGAAGTTCTGGTCGACGTCCAGGTTGAAGGGCAGGATACCGCTGAAGAGCGAGAAGAAGCCGATCATAATCAGGGCGTTATGAGTCAGTGAAGCCACGCCGCCGACGCCCCAGGTCCAGTTGGTGAAGCGGATGGCGATGTAGATGAAGATGGCGATCAGGGCCAGGATAACCGCGATAACGGCGTCGCGCTGCATCTCGCTCGCGATGGAAGCATCCACGCGGTCGGAAGAGATGATACCATTGGGGTTGTTCAGGGTAGAGGTGAACTCTTCCTGAGTCATCTGGGTTGCAAAGAAACCTTTCAGGGCGTTGTAGATCTTGCCCTCGATTTCCTTGTCTGTCTGCTGGCTGCGGTCGTCAACTTTGTATTTGGTGGTGATACGCATCTGGGATGCGCCGCCGAACTGCTTAACCTCGGCTGCCTCGCCAAACTCTTCGAGAGTAGCTGCACGTACGGCCTCTGCGGTGGTGGGCTGGTCGAAGCGGACAACGTAGGTACGGCCGCCGCTGAAGTCAACACCATAGCTGAAGCCCTTGGTGAAGATGCTTATCAGAGCTATCGCGCAGAGTGTACCGGACACGATGTAGGAAACCTTGCGCAGCTTGATGAAGTCGATGTGGGTATTCTTGAGGAAGTTGCGGGTTGCAGGGGAATCGAAGCTGATGTCCTTGCCGCGTGCAAGCCTGCGTTCGAATATCAGGCGGGGGATAAAGATGGAAGTGAATACGGAAGTGATGATACCTATTACCAGCACTGCTGCAAAACCTTTCACGGGGCCGCTGCCGAAGAAGAACAGGATGACACCGGTGATGAGGGTTGTCAGCTGACCGTCGATGATGGCGGAGTATGCATTCTTGTAACCGTCGCTGATGGCCAGGCGCAGGGACTTGCCGGCGCGAAGTTCCTCTTTGACACGCTCGTAGATAATGACGTTGGCATCCACGGCCATACCCATGGTCAGCACCAGACCGGCGATACCGGGGAGGGTGAGCACTGCACCGAAGGAAACAAGCGCACCGAAGAGGAAGAGCACGTTGCACAGCAGCGCGATGTCGGCTGCCCAACCTGCACGGCGGTAGAAGAGAAGCATGTAAATCAGCACGAGCAGGAAGGCCAGTGCGAAGGAGATCATACCGCTGCGGATGGACTGGCTACCCAGGGACGGGCCGACCACCTGCTCCTGAACGATGCGGGCGGGGGTGGACAGCTTACCGGATTTGAGCACGGTGGCAAGGTCTTCGGCCTCTTCGGGAGTGAAGTTGCCGGTGATCTGGCTGCTGCCGCCGCTGATCTTGTTCTGTACGTTGGGATATGAGTAAACCAGACCGTCCATCACTATGGCGATCTGCTTGCCGATGTTCTGCTCGGTGATAACTTCCCAGCGGGAGCTGCCGGTAGAGTTCATGGTCATGCCGACCTCGGCTGCACCGGAAATCTGGCTGTAGTTGACGCGGGCGCTGGTGATCACGCCGCCGTCCAGCACGGCACCCTTGCCGGCTGCGCTCTTGAGGGCTACCAGCTCGAAGTACTGGTCGCCGGCAGCGTAAGAGCTGGGCTTGAAGGTGAGGGCGGGAACGAAGTCGTTGGGGAACTCGACGCTGCTCTCGCGCAGCATGCGCATAACCTCAGCCGTGTCGCGATAGTGAATCAGACCCAGGCAGGCGTTGTTGCCACCCAGCTGCTGCAGACGGCCGAACAGGGGGTTGGCCTTGCGGTAGGCCTCAATCTGCTCGCTCTGTGCCTGTTCTGCCTCGGGAGCGAGATTGTTGAGCAGGCTGTCCTCGATGGCCGGAGTCTGCTCTGCTCCGGGAGCGACTTCTTCTGCCACGGCCTCGCCGGCCTCAACAGTCTCCGCGGGAGTCTCTTCTGCCACGGCTGCAGCCTTGGCTGCCTCGTTGCGGTTGACTTCCTGCAGGAAGGGCATTATCTCGGAAGAGGTATAGGTGGTCCAGAACTCGAGGGCTGCGGTACCCTGGAGGAGTTTACGCACGCGCTCGGGCTCCTTCACGCCGGGGAGCTCCACCAGGATGCGGCCGGTACGGGCGATCTTCTGGATGTTGGGCTGTGCCACACCGAACTGGTTGACACGGCGCTCCACAACGGTGTAGGAGTTGTTGATGGCGCTCTCAGCCTCTTTGCGGAGCAGCTCGATAATCTCGTCGTCGGTGATCTTGGATTTGTTCTCCACATTGCTGCTGAACTTCTCAAGGTCGATGTCGAACGAGAGTCTCTGGCCGTCTGCCACCTCTTTCCAAGCCTCTGCGAAGAGGGTGATGAAGTCGGTGTGAGTCTCCTCTGCACGGGTGCGGGCCAGACGAAGGGCTTCGTTGAACTTGTCGGAAGTCTTTTCGCGGGCGCAGTTGCGCACCAGTTCGGCCAGATCCAACTGCAGCATGACGTTCATACCGCCCTTGAGGTCCAGACCGAGGTTGATCTCTTTCTCCTTTACATCCTTGTATGTGTAGCCGAGGTAAACTTTCTCGGTGGATATGGAGTCGATGTACCTGTTGTTTGCCGCCGTGTTTACCGAATCGAGGTAGAAAGCCTTGTCAAGATCCGAAACAAGCTTGAATTCGGGCTTGAGCTGCTCTGCATCCACAACCTTCTGCGCATAATTTGCGGCTTTGCGCTCCTGGAGTGCGGTAACCAGCGTGAAAGACAGCTGGAAGGCGCAGGCCAGGCCAATTAGAATTGCCACTAAACGAATGGCTCCTTTACTTTGCATAATTATTGCTTATTTTGAATTTTTGATAATTCACGAAAAATAGTTTGCAAAATTAGTATTTTTTCTCAATATGTGAAGTATTTCGTATTTTTGTTTTTGCTTTGCCCATTGTTCGAGATGAAACAGATACGCACAATATGCCTGATTGCAGCCCTGGCACTTGCACTGCCGGCTGCCGCACAAAATGCCCGCTCGCTTGCCGCCAGCGGCGACAAGGCTCTGGCCGGCTACGATTTCGCAGCCGCCAAGGATGATTATACCCGCGCCCTGGACCGCACCCAGGACTCCACGGAAAAGATGGTTCTGCTGGAAAAGATCACCTGGTGCGAGAATGGCCTCAATATGCTGCAGTACGCCTCGCGGCCGCAGGTGCTCTCGAGCATCACCGTGCCGCGCAGCAAATTCTTCCTCTACTACAGCCATTTCCCTGATAAATCCTGGAAGAAGGGGCCGGACGGTGCCGCCTTCCTCTATACCGAGGACATGGACAAGGTCATCATCCCCACCCGCGGAGAATACGGCACCTACGACTTCAGCTGGGCCAGCCGCATCGAGGGCGACCGCTGGAGCCCGCTGCTGGACATGGGCGACGGCATCAACTCGCCCGAAGACGAGCTCTACCCGGTGCTCAGCGATGACGGCAAGAAGGTCTATTTCTCGTCCAAGGGCCTCTACGGTATGGGCGGCTACGACCTTTTCGTGAGCGAGTGGGATGATGAGCGCCAGGAGTGGGGCGTGGCCGAAAACCTCGGCTTCCCCTATTCGTCGCCCTACGACGATCTGCTGTTCTGCAACACCCCCGATGGCAATTTCTCCCTCTTCGCCTCCAACCGCGCCTGCAGCGCCGACAGCGTGGTCATCTACCTGCTCAAGTTCGACCCCAACCCGGTCAAGACCGCCGTCGAGTCGGTGGAGCAGGCCCGCGCCATCGCCTCCCTGAGGGTACGCCCTTCCCTGAATCTGGACATCGACGAGAGCGAATTCTCCCACACCATGTATGGCGACGACTCTTTCGCGCAGTATTTCGCGCTGGTAGGTCGCTACTCCGCGGTGAAGGACTCCATACGCACGCTCCAGAGCAGCATCGCCTCCAGCCGTAAGCTCTACGCCGAAAGCGAAGACGACGAGCGACGCGAGATTGCCCGCACGATCCGCTTCGCAGAAGACGACATCATGCAGCTGCAGGGGCGCCTGGGCGACATTTCGTCCGAACTGCAGGCTGTAGAGATGGAATTCCTGGTCCGCGGGGAGTCCATCAAGCCGGAGGAGTTCGAGCAGGCGGCGCTGGAAGCCGACATCTCTGCCGCAGCCCCTGCCGCTGCAAAGCCTCAATACACATTCATCCAGCGCACCATGGGCTCCATGCCGGAGTTTGACTTCGCCACCCCGGAGGTCCAGGTCGATATGAATTTCAAGGTGCTGGACGAATCGGTCATCATAGAAGACTACAAACTGCCGGAATACCTGGTATATCAGATTCAGGTGGCCACCAGCGCCAACAAGCTGGACGCCGACCGCTTCAAGGGCCTCAGCCCCGTCTTCACCAAAAAGCTGGGCAGCAAGCAGGTATACCGCATAGGCATGTTCGACACCTGGGCCGAGGCCAACCGCGCCCTGGCCACTGTCAAGAAGAAAGGCTTCCCGTCGGCCAGCATCGTAGCCTTTGACAAGGCCACCAACGTGACCGTCAAGAACGCCCGCGCCCTTGAGGCCAAGCGCAAGGACAGCATCAAATACCAGGTGGTTTTCAAAGAATATCCAGGCGGCATTCCCGCGGACGTGCTATCGGCAGTGCGCGGGGCAACCGATGCCGACATTGCCCGCAGCAGCGAAGGCGGCCGGACATTCTATTTCATAGCTCCGCTGGACAAGGCAGAGGCGGCGAGAGTGCGCGACGCGGCGCTCGATGCCGGAGCCGAGGGCGTTGTCATTGAACCTATTAAGCAATAAAAGATATGGGACCTATCATCATTCTCATCGTAGTCGGACTGCTTCTGCTGCTTGTAGAAACCCTGCTCATCCCCGGCTTTGCCGTGACCGGCATCCTGGGCTTGTGCTCTATGGCCGCGGCCTGCTATCTGACATTTACCACCTTCGGTAACACTGCCGGCATCATTGTCACCATCATCTGCATCCTGCTGGCGGCCGCGCTGCTTGTCTGGGTAATGAGCTCCTCCACCTGGAAAAAAGCCACGCTCAACACCAAAATCGACACCAAGGTCGATGTCAATGCCGACAAGACCGGCATCGCCGTGGGCAGCAAAGGAGTCGCCATCACCCGCCTGGCCCCCATGGGCATGGTCCGCTTCGAAGACGGCACCAAGGCCGAGGTCAGCTCTGCCGACGGCTTCCTGGATCAGGGCACCGAAGTAACCGTCACCTCCATCGAAGAAGAGAAAATATTCATTAAAAAACTATAACGCCTTATGTTACCTACTGTTGCTTGGATTGCAATTGGCTTTGTCCTATTGCTCCTGTTGCTTTGGCTCTTCCCCGTGACCCTGTGGTTCCAGGCCCTGATTTCGGGTGCGAGAGTATCGCTCATCCAACTTATCCTCATGCGCTGGCGCAAAGTCCCTCCGGGAACCATCGTGGCCGCCATGATCGCCGGCACCAAGGCCGGTCTTAAACTCAACGCCAACGAACTCGAAGCCCACTATCTGGCCAAGGGACACGTAGGCCGCGTGGTCAACGCCCTCATCAGTGCCGACAAGGCCAACATCGCCCTCGACTTCAAGAAGGCCGCAGCCATCGACCTGGCCGGCCGCGACGTGTTCGAGGCCGTGCAGATGTCAGTGAACCCCAAGGTTATCACCACGCCTCCGGTATCGGCCGTGGCCAAGGACGGCATCCAGCTGATAGCCACCGCCCGTGTGACCGTGCGCACCAACATCCACCAGCTGGTCGGCGGCGCCGGCGAAGAGACTGTCCTGGCCCGCGTGGGCGAGGGTATCGTGTCCAGCATCGGTAGCGCAGCCAGCCACAAAGAAGTGCTCGAGAACCCGGACAGCATCTCCAAGGTGGTGCTCAGCAAGGGTCTCGACGCAGGCACAGCCTTCGAAATCCTCTCCATCGACATCGCGGACGTAGATGTCGGCAAGAACATCGGCGCCGTGCTCCAGATGGACCAGGCCAACGCCGACAAGAACATCGCCCAGGCCCGCGCCGAAGAGCGCCGCGCCATGGCAGTCGCCCAGGAGCAGGAGATGAAGGCCAAGGCCCAGGAAGCCCGCGCCAAGGTCATCGAGGCCGAGGCAGAAGTGCCCCTGGCCATGGCAGAAGCCTTCCGCAACGGCAACCTCGGCATTATGGACTACTACAAGTTCAAAAACATCCAGGCTGACACCGAAATGCGAAGCAACATCGCCAAGAAGTAAGCGACCCGTCGCTACACAAAAAACCTCCCCTGAATTCAGAGGAGGTTTTTTGTTGTGTCTGAAGCCCTACTCGATATTCTTGCGGAGCAGGTTGTTGATGTTGACCTGGTCGGCGATGATCTTGTGCAGGTTCTCGACGGGAACGCGGTCCTGGGTCATGGTGTCGCGGTAGCGGACGGTCACGGTGTTGTCGGTGAGGGTGTCGTGGTCCACGGTG
>CACXHG010000130.1 GCA_902767355.1 uncultured Bacteroidia bacterium | reverse complement strand
TCATACTATTCATATACAAGTTCCATCTTGTCCACCCACATCTTGCTGGAGTCGCAGCCCGTAAAATAGTCGCCATACATGCTCGACGCGCAGGAAATCACTATGTAAGACGGATAATCCATCTCGCTGTCGTATTCTATGGGAATGGTATATTCCTTCCAGACATTGTGCGAATTGGAGGCGTTGCCCTTCAGCTGCAGGTCGCCGTAGGCGATGGTAGAGCCGTCGGTGGCAAAATCCACGAACGTACCCGTATCGGTGGTGTTAACCAGTATGGGGCACTCTCTGGTGCCACCGTAAACCCGATAGTCCCAGTTGCCGAGGGCAATCTGGATGCGGCCGGTGTCATAGTCGCCGGTGGTGATATTAACTCCGGCAGGAGCCGAATCTATCCTGTTGATCTTGCCGGTAGAATATTTGACCCAGACCTTGAGCGCGGTGGGGCGGCCGGTGAATGCGCGGCCGAAGGCGACTTTGCCGCCCTTTGTGCCCACCAGACCGGCAAAATAGCCCGAGAACAGGTTGCCGGCTGCAAATTTTACAAGTGCCCAGGTGGATGTAAGGCAAGCCGACTGCGCGCCGTCCTGCTTTTCAGACTTGTCGGGAGCGCAGATTATGAATCCGCCGAAATCTGCAGAACCGTTGACACCCTTGCTGCCGTTGCCCGAACCCCACCATGCATCCTCGTAAGAAGAATAGAACTCGGTGTAATTGCCGGAAGCCGATTTGCTCGTCTGCTCGAAACTGCCGTTCGGGATGGACGGGGCCTGCTCGGTGGTGAATGTTTTTGCATCGCCTATGTCGGAGCCGCCTATCACGAGCTTATAGCTATAGTCCGTGGCCGGGGTAAGGCCCGTCAGGACCGCCTTGTAGCTGCCGGGCGATACGCGCTCGGCGGCAACTTCTGTCCAGGAGCCGCCGGAAGTCCGGTAGGCAAATTTGATGGCGGAGGGATTACTGTATTCGCTCTCGTCCACATCGGCGTGGACGGTGGCGTGGGCGGCCCATATTTCATAGACGGCTGATTCCGCCAGACCGGTAGAAACCGGCTCGAACACTATTATATCCTCTTTAATGTCAAGGCTTTCGTCCACCTGCAGGTCAAACGAGAGGTCTCCGTCGGTCTGGGTATATTTCAGAGTCATCGTGTACATCTTGCCGGCCGCGATGCCCCCCACCTTGCCGCTTCTGGTGAAGCTGGCGCCGTTCAGGCTGCCGCTGAATGTCCATTCGAACTCGGGATCTTCCATCCCGTCTATTATGAAATAGCCCTCGGCGCCGCTTTTGGCGGCGTTGTAGCTAAGATTGTTGCCGTCCACCCCAATGGTGAGAGTGTAGCCCGGCGCGAAGTTTTCGGCGATGCCGCTGCCGAAAGTTATCTTGGTGATGGCGTTGCTCACGGCGGCCTCTACCTCAACTTCTGTGTTGCGGCCGGCCTCTACAGAGAATTCGGTGCTGCCGGCATAGCTTTTACTGTCCCAGGAGGCTTTTGCCGGAGAGTCTTTTGCCGCCTCGCCGGCCGTTACATCCACCCTGTAGCTGTTGCCCGGAAGATAGATAACTTCCGGAAGATCAGAATACTTGTAAGAACGTACGAGGCCGGAGAAATCGGCATAATACAGGTCAACTCTGGCGCCGGAAAGCAGTTGGGCTTCGTCTGCGCCAGCCTTTGTAAGAACCCGCGACAGGTCCGCCTTCACAGAGAACGAACCGCTCGGGGCGCATTCGTCGTGCGTGCAGGCAGCCATGGAAATGGCCGCAATCAAGAAAGGTATTATATAAAATCTCTTCATCTGCTCCCCCTCCTACCCGTTTACGACCAATGTTACAGGAATGCTGTTTTTGCAACCCGCCATATCGGTGACTTCCATAGTGAAAGTGTGCCTGCCCGGGAATGCGTTGATGGGCTCTTGTGCGCCGCTCAAATCAAACTGCAGCTGGGTCTTGCCCGCCAGTTCGCTGCCGTGCGGGAATGGCACGATCTGGAAAACTATGTCCTGCTCAGGTGCCGGATTGATCAGATCCAGAGTAGTGCCGCCGGCCAGGGCCACCGAGGCCAGGAACGCCTCGCTGGTGGAGGCCATCTGCACCAGGAACTTCTTGATGCCTCCGGGCACTGTGACCACAACCCTGAGGTCCATGCCGGTGGCACCCGCAGGCACCACGATATTGTTCAGGTCATCAAACATGGTGCAGTCCTCGGCAAAGTCTATCCTGATGCCGCCGTCGCCCTTGGGCGCCCTCGGGTCCTGCCCTATCACCGACTCCGGCACAAGTTCCATGGTGACCAGAAGTTCCTCGTCATCTACGAACGAATTGATTTCTACCGCAAAGGTGGCGTTGCCCTCTTCGTCGGTCTTCTTGACAAACTTTATCTGGCGCCACTGGCGGGCCTGGATGCCGGTCAGGTTGGCCACCATCTTCTGGCTCTTGCCGGAAATGCTGCCCGAAAAAACGATGTTCATCGTGGTGTTGCCGCTCTCATTCACAGCATAGTAGCCGGCCTTGTCAGTATAGCTCGCCTTGCCGCCGGAGTATGTCAGGTCAAAATCCAGCGGTGCGGAAGGATTGACGGTGACGGTGGCCTTGCCGTTTCCGGTCACCATATCCAGGAAGGCGTCGTCATAAGAGACTGTCGCCTTCACCTGGAGCAGGGTGCACACCAGCGAGCCCAGGCTGGTGGTCTCGCCGGCAGCGATGGAGAAACTCTCTTTGACGCCGTATATCGGCTTGTCGAACTGCGCCAGAGGCACTTCGTCCGAGACGGAACGCGCCTCAAAAGTATAATCGCCAGCCGGGAGGGTTATCTTGCCGCCGTCGCTTTTGACCTTGGCATAGGTGGTTTCCACCACGGTTGCGCCGGCCGGATTCTTAATGAATATGGCATAGCTGCCGGGGGCCGCCTCCGCTTTGGTGAGCAGAGTCTGGTCCAGCTGCAGCTGGAATTCTTCCAGCGAGAGCACGCCCTCGCGGGTGCGCTCCGTGCGTTCGTATTTCTTGCAGGAGGCCATCGACATAAGCACAATGGCGCTCATAATCAGCACAAATGTTCTTTTCATAGCTGCAGTTGTCATGAGTTGAGTTCTATATCATCCAGCTTGACTGTCTGGACTTTGTCGTTGAACGATATGGTGATGGTCACGCCGCCCACATTGGAGACGTCGTATTTGACCGTGTAGCAGTGGGCTGCCTCGCCTTTGAAGCTGCGCTCGGGCAGAGAATAGGAGGCGCCGGACTGCGTTGTGAGCGTCCCGGAAACGGTCCACTGATAGGCCACGAATATCGCCTTGTCGCCATAGGTAAACCCGCCGGCGCTCTCGGGTGTGGTTATCACAAAACTCCGCTCGGGGAAATAATTCTTGAAGGCCTCGCTGCAATCTATCTTTACAATGCAGTTGGCAAGATTTACAGTTACCTTGACATTTGTGGTCTGGCCGCCAAGCACGCCAAAGCTGGCAGAGCCCTCGAAGCAGGGCTTTCCGGGGCCTTCTGCCGACGGGTCGCCATATTTTACCTGGGCCGAATAATTACCTGCCGCAAGGGGAGCATCAGCATTCCAGGCCCCAAGGAGGCCGTCGTAGATTGTCGCCCCAAGACTATTTTTCACAGTCAAAGAGAAATCCGCGGGCCTGGGCAGACTGGCATAGTCCGACACGCTGCCCTTGGTCAGAATCTCTGTCACGGCGCCTTCTTCCAGAGAGAAGGAGACACTGCCGGCCGTCTTGCCCTGCTTTGTGCAGGAGCCGGCCAGAAGCGCCGCAACCGCCGCCAGAATCAATACTGTTCTTTTCATTTCGCTATCTTGATTTTTACATTATCTATATATAACCACGCTGTGGTGTTGTTGGTGCCGGCCTGATGCTCTATCTCGGTGCGAATCGTCAGCCTGAAAATGCCGCCGGCGGGCACGTTGTGAATGATATATTGCGCAGTGTTGGGCGTGCTGGTGTAGCTGCCGCTGTCCTCCTTGACATAGAACGAGTTGCCATCCTCAAAAGTACCATTGGTGGCGCCGCTCTTGTAGCCCTGGGTGCTGGTCACATACCCCACATGGCAGGTCTGTCCGACATCGGGGTTGCTTATGATGGAAATACCGCCGAACTGGTTGTTGGCGCCATAGTCGAACTCTACGCTCAGATCCACGGGGCTCTTGATGGTACCCTTCAGAGGCGCAGCATCAACACGGGCGGGATAGTCGGCAGACGTCTCCCTGCGGCAGGCGATGCGGATGCTCTGGCCTGCCGATGCGCCTATGCGGGCACCCGTCCAGCCGCTCAGGAAAGCGTGCGAGTCTTTGGAACCGCTGTTGAAACCGCCCGAATACTGGTCGTCGTAAGAGAATGAGCCGACAGCCGAGAAGTCTTCATAGAGCAGATACGGCACGTTGAGGGCCAGGGCTGCAGAATTCTTGCCGGCAAGCGATTCCACCCTGATTGTCTCGCTGATTGTAACGTGCTGCGAGTCGTAGGTCACGGTTATCTCCTTTCCGCTTAGGGAGATAAAGGCCGCCTGGCTCTCATATTCCAGCACAAAGCTCTCGCCGGCAGAAAACTCCCTGCCCGGAGAATACTCATATACATTGGTCAGGTCATCGCCCCACTTGCAGCCTTCCGGGGCCGTAAGGGTGATTTTCTGTATGTCTTCGCCCAGATTGTTGGCGGCCAGGTTAAAGGCTATCTGATAGTGGCTGCCCACCGTCTGCGGGACGATCTTGACGGGCGTGGAGTGGCCGGCGGCAAAAGTGCGCCCCCTTAGCGGAATGGAGCAGCGCGCGACCTTGGTGTCGGTGTAAAGAGCCACCGTCAACTCATCGTCCTGAGCAAACTCCGTCGGGAAAATGGAAGCCGTCAGGTAATTCCTTTGCCCGCCGGACGATATGGCAACAGGCTCCTTGGGCTCGATGGTGATCGTGGCCCCGCCAGCGCTCAGCCGTGCGTCGGAAGACCTGGTAATGTCGAACGAGACATCGCCTGTGACATTCTTCGGGAAAGACGCCACTATACGCCTTACAGGCTCGCCTGCCAGGGCATCCGACGCCTCGGTATAGAAGCGCAGCCGGTGGAGCGCATGATCCATGGACAGCTGCATTTCTTCGTGGCCGTAAAGCTTCCAGTCTATTGCCTTGAGCGGGCCGCCGACGGCCGCAGCCGACACCATAATATCCTCTCCGCCGGAAGAGATTCCGTCCTGGATGCCGCTTAAGGTATATGATACCTCTGTGCCGGAAACCGACTTTGGCAGGGGGTAAGCGGCGTAATAAGTATAAGTGCCGTCCGGCATCGCCTCCGGCAGTGTCGCAGAAAAAAAGGCCCTGCCGCCATCCGCCGCATACAGCGAGAAAGGCACCGCCTCAAGCAGACAGCCGCCGGCAGCGTCCAGAGCCCACACGGCCAGCTTGTCGGCAGACTCCCAGACAGAAGACAGCCCGTCCGGGCCGGCGTAGGTCTTGGTGTAAATTACATCTTGGGAGGATGCGCCCACACACAGCCCAACCTCGACCGGGCCGGAAACCGAGCCGACTGTCGCCGTACCCTGAAAAGCATCCCTGCTGCACGAAAGCAACAAGGACAGGGCCATTATTATGTATATTGAACGCAAAACCCTATCTGTCCAGTATCGACGTCATATAGTGGAACAGGTCTTCGCGGGCGACTTCTGCCTGCTCGCCGCTGTCCATGTTCTTGACATTGAACATACCCCGCTCCACCTCGCTTTCGCCGGCGACTATCATCACCTGCACGTTGCCACGGTTGGCATATTCGAACTGCTTCTTGAGCTTGGCCGACTCCGGATAGAGCGCACAGCTGTAGCCGTGGCTGCGAAGCTCGGCAAGGGCCGGCAGGCAGTACTGCGCCTCGGCCTGGCCCATATTTGCAAAGAGCACGCTCACTCCGCTGGAGAGCATTGCCGGGTACTTGTCCAGCCCAAGCAACACATCGTAGATGCGGTCGGCACCAAAGGAGATGCCCACGCCGGAGACATTCTTGAGACCGAAAATGCCGGTGAGGTCGTCGTAACGGCCGCCGCCGCAGATGCTGCCTATGGCAAAATCCAGCGCCTTGACCTCGAAAATAGCACCTGTATAATAGTTCAGGCCGCGGGCCAGAGAGAGGTCGAGCTCTACCTTCTGGCGGATGCCGGCGGCGGAAATCAGCTCGAACAACTTGGAGATTTCTTCCACGCCCTTCATACCGACCTCAGAAGAAGAGAGCATCTTCTGCATAAACTCTATCTTCTCCTGATTGCTGCCAGAAAGGGTCAGCACCGGCTCTACCACTGCAATGGCAGCCTCTCCCACCCCTTTTTCCAGAAGCTCTGCCTTGACATTGTCCAGGCCTATCTTGTCTATCTTGTCTATGGCCACGGTGATGTCCATCATCTTGTCGGGAACACCCGCCACCTCGGCTATTCCGGCCAGCAGCTTGCGGTTGTTGATCTTGATGCAGACATTGATACCCAGGCGGGCGAACACCATATCCACAATCTGCACCAGCTCCAGCTCGTTTAGCAAAGAAGTGGAGCCTATGACATCGGCGTCGCACTGAT
>CACXHG010000129.1 GCA_902767355.1 uncultured Bacteroidia bacterium | reverse complement strand
AGGATATGGCACTCTACGGATACGAATCAAAAGCGAGGTTTATCGGGACTATGTCTGCGATAGGCTTCGCCTTGCTTGCTTTCGTGCTTTGCTCATACACAAACATCTCGCCCACGGCACGGCCCCACGACACAGAAATCCTGATAGAGATGGAGCCGGAAGAGCTGCCCGAGCCCGAACCCCAGAAGATAGAGGTAGCTGCCGGCAAGCAACCCCGCACCGAGGAGCCCCAGCCCAAGCAGCCAGTCAAGCTGGTGCAGCGCTCCGAAGCCCGGACAGTGGCCAAACGACCCAACCTGAGCCAGGAGAGCACCGTTGGCGATAAGGGCGACGTGGAAGTTCCCGAGCCGCCCCGCGAGAAGGAAATCGACAAGAGGGCGCTCTTTTCCTCCGCCCATAATTCCGACAAGGACACCCTCGCCCAGCAGGTGGCAGACAGGGTTTCCGAGTCACTCACCGCCGGCCATCCCAAGGGCAACACCAAGACCGGCACCACCGAAGGCGAGCCCTCCGCCAAGCTCGAGGGCCGCACAGTGGTCGGCTACCTGCCCCTGCCGTCGTTCGAGTCCGGCGACGGCGGCCGCATAGTCGTCAAAATCATAGTCAACCGCCAGGGCAAGGTCATCAGCGCCGTACCGGGGGCCGCCGGCACCACCATCAGCGACAGCCGCCTGCGCGAAAGCGCCCGCAAGGCCGCCCTCGGCGCCCATTTCAACGTCTCCCAATCCGCCCCCGAAGCCCAGGAAGGCACCATCACCTACATCTTCAAGGTAAAATAAAAACGGAACCCCTCTCGGAGTTCCGTTATGGTAAAAGGTGAGGCTGTAAGCCGGGTTCTGTAGGGTGGCGGATGACCCGATGAAGGGTCCGTACTCCACCCCCTCTATCATTTATCTGGTGCAACCTACCCCCCGGCAAAGGGCGGGCAACCCTTATGTGCCGGTATATTTGGTCTTGCAGCGCACGGACGCGTACCCCGCTGACGTCGCCGCCCGCGGTCGTGGGCTCTTACCCCGCGTTTTCACCCTTGGCCCCGGAAGGGCCGGTTGTTTTCTGTTACGCGCAGCATAAACTTACGCCTATCTGTGCTTTCCACAGCGTGCCGCCCTGTGCTGCCCGGACTTTCCTGAAACCGCCCGAAGACGATTCCCGATAGAGCGCCTCACCTGTCAATGAACTATTCGAACAATTGTTCGACGCGCAAAATTACATCTTTTTCGCCAGCTGACATAATCGCGGCGGGTTCAAGCATGAATTCTTCGCCCGTGGAGCGGCAGAGTTGCTCGCCGCCGCCGGTGACGTTTAGCATGGCCACGGCGTCGCGCTCGATTTTGCCGGCCTTCACGGCGTTTATCATGCCCTGCAGGGCCACTGCCGCAGCCGGATGTATATCCACGCCTTCGCACTCGGCAAACATCGCCTGGCAGCGCTTGATGTCCTCGTTGGTTGTCAGTTCTATGTCGCCTCCGGCATCGCACAGTGCGTCATAGACGCCCCCGGCGATGGAATACGGCGGCTTGCGGTTAGAAAGCACCTTGGCGTCTATGGCCAGGGCCTTGGCGCGGGCATCGTCGTCGTCCATAGGCAGCAGCGCGCGGCTGCCCGCCTTCCAGGCGTCGTACATCGGCGTGAAGGGGATATTCTGCGATGGGAAAAGCTTCATCTTGTGGCTGCCGAAGCGGCCGTCTTCCTTCAGGCGCAGGTTGGCCTCCCAGGCGGCGATGGTGCCGGTGCCGCTGCCGATTGCCTGGAAATAGCAGTCGGGGATGCGGCCTATGACCTCGGCTGCAGAGAGCACCGTGGTGGCCATTCCGTCGCGGCGGGCAACATTCTTGGCGCCGCCCTCTGCCAGGAAGCGGGGCGAAGCGGCAATGGCATCGCCGAGGGCGATGGCATCGAAATAATCGGTGCCGGCAGGCGTGCAGATGAGCTTCACGCAAGGGTTCAAAGCTTTCTTGAACCAGAGGGCCTGGCGGCAGTCCCACGGCACGGTGAGCACCAGCGGGATGTTGTTCTCGGAGCAGACGCGGGCAAACGCGCGCGCGGTGTTTCCGGCAGAAGATACCACCAATATGCGGCCGTCCCCTTCGGGCAGGCGCGCGCATACGCTGAAGGCCTCGGTCTCCTTGAAGGTGCAGGTGGACATCCTGGCGCCCATCTCGGGCCACCAGCCGGAGAACGCTATGTAGAGATTCTCCAGACCGACGGCTGCACCGAGCTTCTTGCTCTTATAGGTGACGGTGGGGGCGCTGCCCTCCAGACGGCGGTGGACCGGCAGCCAGTCGTCGAAACGGTAGAGACCGGCCGATGCCGGGCCGAATTCTATCTGCTTTTTGTCGTAGATGGCCCGCACCATAGACGGCGAGGGACATTCGGGATCGGCCAGAGTCCAGCCTGCATCGTCGAACACGCGGCCCGTGGCCACAGTCATCAATTTATATTTGCCCATAAGATTATTGCTTTAAATTGTCGTTAATTATCTCTGCAAAGTCTTTCACCGGCACCTTGGCGCTGCGGGCGTAGGTCTTCAGGCACAGCGGGCAGGCAGTCACTATGGCGTCCGGATGGGAATACATAAGATTCTCCAGCGACTTGGCGCTTATCGCGCCCCGGTCGTCCCAGTTCAGGGTGAGGCTGCCCAGCGAACCGCCGCAGCAGATGCTCTCTACCCTCTCCTTCTCGGCCGGCACGAGGCTGGCCACGTGAGAGAGGGCCTCGCGGGGCTGGTCGTAGATGCCGCAGCCGCGCCCGAGCTCGCAAGGATCGTGATATACCAGCTTCCGGCCGGAATTTTCTACAGGCAGACGGCCGCTGGAAAGAAGATTGTTGAAATACTCGGTATAATGGACGACCTCAACCCCATCCAGCTGATACTCTTCTTTGAACACCCTGTAGCAGATGGGGCAGGAAACCAGCAGCGTTGCCGCCCCGGAAGACTTTATTATTTCTGTATTCTTGGCTATCAGCGCCTTGGCCTCGTCCATCTTGCCTGCCAGAATCAGCGGACGGCCGCAGCAGATTGTGCCGTCGGCATCCATATTGGACCAGTCCACCCCGGCTCTGTCCAGCAGGGCGGCCACCGAGCGCTTGATCACCGGCGTGAGCGAAGTCATGCAGCCGGCATAGTAGAGCACCTTGCCAGATCCTGCAGCGGCGCTTACCCCGCCCAGATAGCCATAGTCCTGATGGATGCCATATTGCCGGCGGGAGCGTATGTCCTGCCTCAATCCGGTGGCCGACACCTTTATCTGGCAGAGGGCCTCGCACTTGCCGCACATCAGGCAGGCGTCGGAAATCTTATTGAGCTTTTCCTCGTTCTTGCGCTTTATCTGGCGGTTCAGATATACCGTAGCCAGGGAATTATTCTTCTTCTGGGCCCCCATCGGGCAGGCATCTATGCACACGCCGCAGCTGGGGCAGGAATAAACCTGGGCGAGCGCAAAGCCGCGGCGGTAGTGCCGCACCTTGAGGCCGGCGTTGCGCATGGGTATGAGCATCATCTCTGCGGGGATGTGCATGTAGCGCGAGAACGGCAGCACAAACATGAAGGTGCCCAGCGCGATGGAATATGCCCACCAGGCGGCGGTAAAGTTCTCCGGGTTGCTCATAAAATTCTTGAGCAGCCAGTTGATGGGGATGGTCATGAAACTGCCGCCGGCAACCCCTGCGGTGAAGCCTTCGGCAATCCAGCGCAGCGGGAATATAGACCAGAGGGCATACATTCCTATACGGTCGGTGAGCGTCAGGCGGGTGGTGCGGCGCATACCGAGAGCCCGCGAGCGGAAGCGCTTGAAGATGGCCAGGGCTATGCCGCTCAGGATCACCAGCAGGAAAAAGTCCATCAGAAAGAACAGCAGCGCGCCCTGCAGATGGATCTCGTGCACCTTCATGAAATAGCGGAAGAAGATGGGATAATAGAGCAGGTGCACCCTGTTGGGGACATAGAGTATGGTTTCTATATGACCTATGAGGATAATCATAAACCAGCCGAAGGCTATGCTGGAATGCATGTAGCCCAGCAGGCGGTTGCGCTTCCACAGCCGCACGTGAAGCAGGCAGTCGCAGAAGATATCCCTTATGTTCTTGACTATGTTCTGGGGCGTGATCAGCGAACGGTAGAACCTGTGGCGGTCGGTGGCCGGAAGCTGGGAAAGAACCTTGATTATGGCCGCGATGCACCAGGCGAACACGAAGTACGTGCCCACCATGAACGGCAGCACGAACGGATCGAAGCTAAGCGCAAATCTCTCTTCCATAGCCTACTCCTCTTCTTTGTAAACCTGCAGTATGCTGAGAATGATATGGCGGGTATTCAGCCCCCTGGGGCAAACCAGAGTGCATTTGCCGCACAGCATACAGTGCTTTATCTGGCCGGTGGCATCCGCCGTCTGCCCCCTCTGCAGATCCAGGATGACCCTGCGCAGGGAAAGCGTGGTGAAAGACGCGGCCGTGCAACTGCCGGCGCACGACCCGCAGGACATGCACCGCATTACGTCGGGCTCCAAGGCCACCAATCGTGCAAAACGAGGATCAGCGGTCTCGCTTAACACTATCGCGGAGCTCTTTGAGAGTTTGAAACCGAAGTCTACCACTTTTTTCTTCTGTCAAATATTCATTAATCTGCATAGCCGCAGCCCGGGCTTCAGTGAGCGTTTCGGGCAAGGTTTTCGGCCCCGTGCAGGTGCCGGCGAAAAACAGCCCCTTGCGGGACGACAGCGTCGGGGCCACAATCGGATTCTGCGGGTTGAAAAATCCGTCCTGTCCAAGCTGTATCTTGAGCATGCGGGCAAACTCTTTGTTTTCTGCAGGCGCCACGATGCCGCTCATGAGCACCAGCAGGTCCATATTCAGGCGCAACGGCTTGCTCATAAGGGTATCTTCTGCCTTGACGAACAGCCTGCCGTCCTTGTTCTCGCTCACCTCGGACACGCGCCCGCGCACAAAGCGCACCCCGTCCAGCTGGGCGTTAAGGTACATATCCTCGTAGCCGCGGCCGAACATGCGCAGGTCCATATAGAAGCAGTACACCGTCGCCTCGGGGAAAAGCTGTTTGATTTCGCGGGCCTGCTTGACGGCAGTGGCGCAGCATACCTTGGAACACTGGCGGTTGCAGACCTTCTCGTCGCGGCTGCCCACGCAGTGTACAAAGCCTATCACCTTGGGGTCCTGGATGCGCCAGTCGTCCCTTGTCTGGAAATAAGTCTCCAGGTCGGCGTTGGTAATCACGCGGTCGTAGATGCCGTAGCCATATTCCTGCTTCAGGGAGGCGTCGAAAAGCTCGAAGCCGGTGGTCACCAGCAGGGCGTCTGCCGTAATGGAGATGCCATTGGTGAGCCTGACCTGATAGCGGCCGGCCAGGGGGTTGATGGAGGTGATGTCGGTGTCGGTGAAATATTTCACGCCCTCCATGTCCTTGAGCATCGCCTCCAGCACCGAGTCAGCGCTCGTGCCCTCGGGAAACAGCCTGTCCCAGCGCGCCAGATGCCCGCCCAGACGGTCAGATTTTTCCAGCAGGATGGGAGTATGGCCCAGCCTGGCCAGATTGCGGGCCGCCTCTATTCCGGCGGGGCCCCCGCCAATTATCACAACGTT
>CACXHG010000128.1 GCA_902767355.1 uncultured Bacteroidia bacterium | reverse complement strand
GGCTATTCGGTCTATAACCTGGCCGGAATCCACGAGGGGCGCTTCAGCGCATTCGTGGCCCACTGCGGCATCTTCAACGAAGAGCACATGTTCATGGAGACCGAAGAGATGTGGTTCCCCAACTGGGACAACGGCGGCGTGGCCCGGCAGGGCGAATACCTGGCCGGAGCCCCCTGGAGCGACAATCCCGTCGCCCGCAAGCTATACGACCACTCGCCCCACACCATGATACAGAACTGGGACACCCCCATAATGGTTATCCACGGCGAGAAAGACTACCGCGTGCCCTACGACCAGGGCATGGCCGCCTTCAATGCCGCCCAGATGATGGGTGTTCCCTCGAAGATGCTGCTCTTCCCCGACGAGACCCACTGGGTGCTCAAGCCCCAGAACTGCGTCTATTGGCACCGCGAAGTCTTCGACTGGCTGGACCGCTGGTGCAAGTAAACCCTACAGCTTGAAGCTGGAGCCGCCGACGAACTCGCGCAGGAGGCTGGTGGGCGGGATTTCCTTGTCGGAGACGGGGGTGAAGTAGCGGATGAATTTCAGCAGGCGGTGAGCCTCGCTGTATTCCGGCTTGTTCTTGGGCACCGTGCGCAGTATCTGCTCGGCGTGGTTGCGCATCACGGCGAACTCCAGCAGGTAGGCGCTGTTGAACATCACGTCGGCCTGCTCCTGATAGGGCAGGATCCATTTCTCTTCGGCTTCGCACACGTTGGGCCACTGGCTGATGGTCTCTACAGCCGTGAACGCGCCCTTGTTGTAGTCGCGCACAATGCGCCGCAGCAGGCGGTTGTCGCTGGTCGGGATGGAGTTGTGGTTGTCCAGCGAGGTGCTGGTGAGGGTGTTGATGAACACGCGGTACTTGCAACTGTCATCTACGCTCGGCAGCAGGGCCGGATTGAGGGCGTGGATGCCTTCTATCAGTAGCACGCTCCCGCGCGAAAGACGCATCCTGTTGCCCTTATACTCCCGCATTCCGGTGACGAAATTATAGCTGGGGACCTCAACCGTCTCGCCCGAGAGCAACTTGTTCACATCGCTCTCAAGATAGGCGTGGTCCACAGTTTCGAAGTTGTCGAAGTCGTACTGGCCATTGGGCAGCAGCGGGGTGTCCACGCGGTTCACGAAATAATCGTCGGTCGAGAACGACAGCGGTTTCAGGCCACAGGCCTTGAGCTGCACGCTGAGCCGCTGGCAGAAGGTGGTCTTGCCGCTGGAGCTGGGACCGGTGATGAGCACCACCCGACAGGGATTCTCCCGGCGGCGGGTGCGGCGGGCAATAGTCTCGGCAATCTGCACTATCTTCTTTTCCTGCAGCGCCTCCGCCACCTGTATAAGCTCGCTGGCGTGGCCGCTCTGGCAGGCGTGGTTCACATCTCCCACGTTGCCTAGGCCCATGATGATGTTCCAGCGCAGATTCTCTGTAAAAACGTTGAATGTCTTGGGCTGGCTGATGCGGGGCGCCAGGCGCTCGGGGTTGTGCCGGTCGGGCAGGCGCAGCAGCATGCCCTCGTGGTAGTGGTCCAGTTCCCAGAGTTTCAGATAGCCGGCGGAGGGCACCAGGCGTCCGTAGTAGTAATCTGCAAAATCGTCCAGCGTATAATATTCTGTATAAACCTCTTCGCTGGTAGTGAAGAGCTTGACCTTGTCGTCATAGCCGAGCTTGGCAAAGAGCTTGATGACCTCTTCCGTGGGGGCGTCGTGCCGGTGGAACTGTATGTCCTGGGCCACTATCTCCCGCATACGGACCTTGATGCGGGCCACATCCTCGTCGGAGAGCTTTTCGCGCCCCTTTTTGCGGACATTGCAATAGTAGCCGCCGGCTATAGGGTGCTCCAGGTAGATGCGGCCGCCGGGGATGACGTCGCGCGTGGCCTTGCAGAGCAGGAAGCACAGCGAGCGGAAATAGACCCTCATGCCGCTGGAAGAGCGCACGTCCAGAAACTCTACGGTGTTGCTGTTGTAGGCCTTGTAGCGCAGGCCCTGGGACACGTTGTTGACCTTGGCCGACACAATCTGGTAGGGATGGGGAAACTGAGACTGGAACTGCTCCAGAATCTCGAAGAGATAGACGCCTTCGGAAAACTCCTTGGAGGTGCCTGTGTTTTTGCAGAAAACCTTGATCATAGAGTCATTTTCACAAAGATAAGCAAAGTTTTCGATAGATTTCGTTTGAATTTATCCTCTTTTCACTAACTTCGCGTGGATAATCCGTAGAATCATTTTTTAGAATAGTTATGAGAAAGTTTTTGGCCCTGATGGCAGCGGCAGCTATGGTGCTGGTTTCCTGTACCGATGACCCCCAGATCAGCCTGGACAACACAGCGCTGGAGTTAACTCACGAAGGCGGCAGCTGTGACCTGACCGTTACTTCTAATTGCGACTGGGAACTCATCTGCAGCGGCGACAATTCCGACCTTGTATATGTATCTCAGACCAAGGGCACAGCCGGCAGCCAGACGATTCACATAGAAATTTCCGAGAACGAATCCACCAGCATCCTGCACCACTACTTCACCGCAGTGGCACACGGTGCCGTGAGAGATGCCTTGGCAGACTTCTCCATTACCCAGGGCGCTCCCTCCTATGTGATTTTCGGCAAAAACGCTCTCACAACCGACTATATGGGCGGTACATACGAGTTTAAAGTCACCGCCAACCTCGACTGGAAGCTTGAGTGTGACTCAGAAGACATAGAGATTGAGATTGTGGATCCCGAAGAAGCCGAAGCCGGAGAAGGCTCTGTCGAAGATGACGAGCCCTCCGACCCCAACGCCAAGGACGACGGCGGCCGGAACACCATAATCAAGGTCACGGTCGGTGACTGGGAGGGCGATGCAAACCGCAAGTTCGTGCTCAGGGCAGTCGCCCAGGGCGACGAAGGCGAGATTTCCGACAAGCTCACCATCACTCAGACAGCTCCTTCCCTGCTCATCGGCAACCGCAGCTACAGCATCAAGAAGATGCCGGACGGCCGCTGGTGGATGACCCAGGATCTCTGCTACACCACCAAGGGTATCACCATAGGCGACGGCATCTGCAAGATCTGGTACCCCTGCAGCGACAGCGCCCTCGATTGGGACAGCAGCAGCGAAGGCATCATAACGAAAGGCCTGCTTTATGCCGACAACGTTGCTTTCAACACCACCATCACCACCACCACCGCCCGAAGGCTGGAGGGTGCGCAGGGTCTTTGCCCCGAAGGCTGGCACATCCCCACTTTGGACGAGTTCATGGGCTTGGTAGGAAAGTGCACCAACTCGCAGGTCGAGACCAAGACCGACGCGCCCTTCTACGATGCAAGCAGAGGGCACGGATCCCTCTCCATGCTGGAAGAAGGCGGGTTCAACCCGGTTCAGTCCGGTTATGTGCGCGGCAGTGGCAAAAACTTCGAGAACAACGGTTCCATCCAGGGTTATCTGGCATCCCGTGGCTACATCTCCACATCGTATATCTTCTGCTCCAGCGCATACAGCCAGACAATGTGGTATGCTCTGATTCTCAACAGCGTAAACAACACCGCCGACGTGGGTTACATGAGCAACTCCACCACGTCCACTCCCTTTGCAGGCAGCGTGCGCTGCATAAAAAACAAATAACATGAAAACCGGAGGCAAAATAATCACCGCCATCGCAGCCCTGCTTATCATTGGCCTGGCTGCATGGTTCTATATCAAATTCTACTTTACCTTTGGCGAAGGCGTCAAGGCTGGCGAACTCAACCAGATAGTTTACAAGGGTTGGATTTGGAAAACATACGAAGGCCGGCTGATCCAGACGGGTTTCAAGGGCGCCAAAGGCGGCGGAGCTTTGCAGTCCAACGAGTTCAACTTCTCCGTGAAGAAAAAGGCCGTGGCCGACTCCCTGATGCGCTGCAGCGGCAAGCAGGTAGAGCTCCACTATCGCGAGTACAACGGGGCACTGCCCTGGCGCGGTATGCAACGCTATATTGTGGACAGCATCGTGTCAGTAACGCCGGCTACTCCCAGCACCACCATCCCTATAGTCCCGGTTCCCGACGCCGAATACCCCGACCCCGAATATTTCTAAAGCTTACTGGGGCTTGATTTTGCGCGCAAGAGCAGCGCACAGCCCCGGGAAAAACCTTTTTATATAGACCATAAGAAGTTCCTTGCCGCCGACAAGGACTTCTTTTTTATTGTGCGCTATGGCCCGGACGATGGTGCGCGCAGCCTTTTCGGGCGATATGCCGCCGGCCTGGCCGGGGTCCATCTTGCCGTGGGGCTTGCCGCCCTTGTCCAGCGCATAGAGCGAGATGTTTGTCTGAACCCGCCCTGGGCAAACCAGCGTCACACGTATGCCCTTGTCGTAATACTCTGCCTGGAGCGTCTCGAAAAAGCCGTAGAGGGCGAATTTAGACGAGGAATAGCCGCAGCGCAGCGGGAAGCCGAAGCGGCCGGCGATGGAAGTGGTGACGGCGATATTGCCCCCTCCCCTTTCCACCATCAGCGGCAGCAGGGCCTTGGCGATGGCCACCGGCGCGAAATAATTCACCTCCATAATCTGGCGGACCATATCCATAGAAGTGTCTTCTACTGTCGTGCGCTGGCTGATGCCGGCATTGAGCATAACTATGTCTATGCCGCCGAAGGCGTCCCAGGCGGCAGCCACCAGGGTCTCTACCGCATCCAGCTTCTGAAAATTATACGGCAGGACATTGACCTGCGGCGAGCCCGCCTTGCGGCACTGGGCGGCCACGGCGTCCAGCTTTTCGCGGGACGACGAGGTAAGTATCAGCCGCGCTCCATCTGCGGCATAGCGCAGGGCGCAGGCGCGGCCGATACCGCTGGAGGCCCCTGTGATCCAGACGCTCTGCATATTACTTGCTTGTTTTCTGACGGGAAACCAGACCCATAGCCCTGAAGAGGAACTTGGGCAGCACCTTGCGGGCGTCGCGCTTTTTCATGTCGATGAACCAACCGAGCTTTTTCACAACCGGAACCTTGTGGGTCTCGACAAACTCGATGAGAGTGCCGTCGGGGTCTTCTATATAGGTAAAGTGGCCAGAAGCGTCGCCCATGTCGAACTGTTCGCCCTTCGGGCAGCTGTCCACCGTGAACGGATGGCCCTTGGATGCGCAAAAATCGCCCAGTGCCCGCATTCCTGTGATATCGAAGCAAATCTGTATGAAGCCGGGATCGCCCCAGAAGCGACCCTCGTATATCTTGCGCGGCGTGCGCTCCAGGGCCTGCACGAGCTCTATGGTGCTGCTGCCCAGCATGGCTGCAAAAGCCCCCTGCATAGGCCTGTCGGCTGCCAGGATAACCCGGCGGCACTTCAGGAGTGAAGATGGCAGGTAGCCGTCGCCATAAGCGCCCGTGGTGTCGCTCACCACCCGGTTATAGCCCAGAACTTCGCCGTAGAATTGAATGCTCGCTTCCATATCGCTTACTCCCACCACTGCACCTATGACACCGCCTGTAAGACGGCCTTCGTCGATGAACACATCCTTGCGCTCGATCACCTGCAGCCAGTTGCCGTAGAGATCGCGGGTCCAGAAATACGGTGTGCCGTCCGGCAGTGTCTCCAGCGGGCCGCAGTCGGGCCAATCTGCGCAGAATTGCGCACGGAAGGCCTCCACATCGCGGCATTTAATCTTGGCGGCCAGAATTCCAAGGTCGCCAACCTGTATCTCAAAATCAATGCTCTTGGGTTTGCGAAGCGAGTATTGCCATATCTCCAGCCCGGAGCCGCCCTGCAGGTTGACTGCAATGCAGGCGTGCCGCTTCTGGGCCTGGTTGCCGGTATAGGGCAGCATCCTCTCGGCAACGGTGTCGTCTTCCAGGATACGGATGTCAAAACCGAAGTGCTTTATATACCAATCCCACGTTGCGCGGAAATTTTCTGTACCGACGCCGACCTGCTGTATGGCCGAAATAAAGAAATTATCCATAACTGACTATAATTGAACTGTAAAAAGGAAAGATACCTGCCACTTGCTGAAAAGGGCCTTGGTGGACACCGGACCTATGTCGGGATCCCCGGTATCTACCGGCCGCGAAGATTGATAGATAAGAATGTCATATTTCCCCGACAGATTCAGCCCGAAACGCCCGAAGGCATAGCCCACTCCCACGCGGGAGGTGTAGTTGGGGCTCACGCGGCCTATCATCGGCAGGGCCGAGTCTCCGTCGTTGAACACCATCTTGTTGTAGAGGGTCAGCACCGGCGCCACGGTCAGATTCAGGGTCAGATTCCGCAGGCCTTTCTCTCCCGGCCCGTCGGGATCCCGGTGATATGGCACCAGATTGTAGGAGTATCCGCCGCCGACCGACACCTGGGTGCTGGCCGTGTGCGAAAGCTGGCTCACGGTCACGGGCGACGCATCTCCCTTATCCAGCGACACCTCCCCCATGTTGAACTTGCCTGTCAGGATGAATGAGCCCGCAGAGCGCCGCTGCAGCTTGGAGCTGGAATAAGCGCCGTTGAGTACGAACCTCGCCTGGTTAAAGGCATAGACTGCATCCGCCACCACGAATCTCATATTGCCGGGATACTCTGCCTGGCCGTTTATCGCCGAGAAGCCGGGCTCGCCCTCTACCCCCTGCTCCAGGGTGTAGTGTATCATGTCCTGAATGTTGAAATACTGTATCTGCACCCCCCAGCCGGGTTTGAGCATATCCAGCATAAACGACTTGCGCTTCAGGGCGCTCTTAAAGCCTATTTCGTGGCTGTACCCCAGCACGAGCCCGCCGTAGCCGGCCTTGAGGCCCAGCTGCTTGTACAGACCCTCGTGCATGTGGACATCCAGCTCACAGGGAATGTTGCCGTCGGTCAGGCTGAAGTTGCTTGTCTGCCAGGCCTGATTCTGCATAAAACTGGACGTCAGCGTGACATTCCAGTGTGCCCGCCGCTGGAAGACATACGCGCTGTCCAGCTTTTTGGACGGGGCGGTGAGCTTATTCACTATCCGCAGGACCTTGTCTTTCAGCGAGGTTTGCGCTCCTGCCGGAAAGGGCAGCGAGAGCAAAGCCATAAGTATTATGGTTAACCCGCGGCGCATTCCTAAAAATCAAATCCTACGCTGGCGGTTGCCGTCAGGCGGGTCAGGGGGCACCAGGCCACGCCGAACTTCAGGGGGCCAATCACACTCATGTGCCCGTATTCCAGGCCGGCGGCCCAGGCTGTCGGAGGATTGACAAAGAGCCCCTTGAAATTGATGGATTCCTGGAAGAGGGCCCCTTTGGCAAAGAGGTAATCCTTTTTGCGGAGACGGTAGCGCAAATCCACTTCGGCAACCGAAGAAACCGCAGCACAGGGCCTGTAGCCCGTGGGGAAACCGAAGAACGGCATCTGGTAGTCCAGATAGCGGCCGGCCCTTGTGCCACCCACACTGACCACAAACATGGGATTCATGAGGTCGGTATTGATGGAGTTCCAGCCCATGTACAGCTGGGGCAGCAGGGTAAAACGGCCTCCGAGAGGAACCGCCCCGGAAATGGACCCCATCGCCGAGAAATAGCCCGGGACCTTGCCCTCGCCCGCGATGGCTTCATTGTCTATGCTGAAACCTGCGATATTGTAGCGGCCGTCGGCGGTAAATTTGAAACCCCGCGAGGGGAAATAGCCGTCGTCGAAAACATCCAGTTTGAAAGACAGGAAGGTAGAGAGCCAGTTGCTCTTCCAGTCCCATCCCTTCCACTCTTCTATGGGAGAGAGATAGTCCTCATAGGGTATCAT
>CACXHG010000127.1 GCA_902767355.1 uncultured Bacteroidia bacterium | reverse complement strand
GCCAACGGCAACAGCATATTCCTGCCGGCTGCGGGCTATAAGGACGAGCGCGGCCTGATGTACTATGGCAGCGACGGCCGCTACTGGAGCGCAACCCGTCACGCCTATCACCCCGTGTGCGCGATGAACCTGTTTTTCAACTCGGAGCATCGCTACCAGTATTTCTACCGGCGCTACCGCGGCTACAGCGTCCGCCCGGTGTGCGAGTAGCGGCCCTCGGCCACTTTGCGGCTGGAGTGTATCTACTTGACACAGAGGTATATATGAAAAGTTACCCCTTGGAAAACCAGGGGGTAACTTTTTGTTATCTACTGAGTGTGAGGCAGTTGTGCTCCAGCCACAAATGTGCCGGGCCAGTGGCATGGCACACCGCATCCTACTGCGCGAAGCCGACCGAGGCCCAGCGCAGGGCGTAGTGCAGCACCATGGGCCAGTAGTACCAGTCGTGGCGCCCGTCGCGCACCCGGAGCTCGTTTTTGATGCCGCGTGCGTTCATCTTGTAGTGCATATTCACCGACAGGGGCAGCAGCCAGTCGTCGTCGCCTATGTCAAAGGTCCAGCGGACGGTGCGAAGGGCCGCCACTGTGCTCTCGTCGGCGCGGTCCACAAAGTCCAGGGCCGAATTTTCACGCACGGAGTTGCAGACAACGGCCAGGAAATCCCCCTCGCTGTCTCCGCCTACCTCGCCGCCTTTCTCGTCCAGCCAGGGGCTCATGGCATAGCAGCTGGAGAACAATTCAGGGTGATGCTGGCAATACACGGTGCTGCCGCCGCCGCCCATGCTCAGACCCATGATGGCGCGGTGGGCCTTGTCGCCTATGCAGCGGTATCTGCTTTCCATTATCGGCATCAGCTCCTGGAAAAAGAAGTCTTCATAGCGGCGCCCCGGAGTGTTGAAATAGCCATTGAGCACCTTGCGGGGGTCGTTGTGCCCGGCATTGGGGGTTATGATGACCATGGGCACGATTTCGCCATTGGAGATAAGCCTGTCGGCTATCATGTCCATGCGGCCGGTTTCGACCCAGCATTTGTAGGTGTCGGAGAGCCCGTGCAGCAGGTACACCACGGGGTATTCCTTGGAAGATTCCTCAAAGCCGTCCGGCAGATAAACGTTGCAGGGCACATCGAAGCCCAGGATTCTGCTGGGGATGGTGTCGGTGACCACGCGGCCGGCGAAAGCGCTGGCACTGAAGGCCAAAAAGGCCATGATCAAGAAGATTTTTCTCATATCGGATGATTATTTCCAGTAAAGATAAGATTAATTTGTAACTTCGTGGATATGAAAAAGAATATATGCATCATCTTCCTGGCAGCCGCTCTCTCGCTGGCCGCCTGCGCCCCCAAGAAAGGGCTGACTGTATCGGGATTGAATCCCGCTGATTTCGAGGGCCGGTACAATGACCTCCCGGTGGCCCTCTATACGCTTAAGAATGCTTCCGGGATGGAGGTGTGCATCACCAACTTCGGCGGCCGCATAGTATCCGTTTCGGTGCCCGACCGCAGGGGTGCCATGCGCGACGTCGTGCTGGGTTTTGACAAGATAACAGACTATTACCCGGAGCAGAACGACTCCAACTTCGGCGCAGTGATAGGCCGCTACGGCAACCGTATCAACCAGGGGCGCATCACCATAGACAGCGTGATGTACCAGCTGCCGCAGAACAACTACGGGCATTGCCTCCACGGTGGCCCTGACGGCTGGCACTATCGGGTATTCGCAGTGGTTGAGGCCGACTCCCGCCATATAAAGCTGGCGCTGGATTCGCCCGACGGCGATGCGGGATTCCCCGGCAATGTGAGTGCGACCGTGACTTACACGCTGCTGGACGACAACGCCCTGAGGCTTGATTATGAAGCCACTACCGATGCTCCTACGGTAATCAACCTGACCAATCACTCTTATTTCAACCTCTCCGGAGATCCCGCCAGTCACACCATTCTGGACGATGTGCTCACCATAAACGCTTCCGGTTTTACCCCCATAGACGACACGTTTATGACTACCGGCGAGATAGCTCCCGTGGAGGGTACAGTGTTCGATTTCCGCCAGCCGTGCCTGATAGGGGAGCGGATAGATGCCGACGATGCGCAGCTGCGCAACGGCCACGGCTACGATCACAACTGGGTGCTGGACACCGACGGCGATATCAGCAAAGAGGCGGCCGTGCTGTACTGCCCTGCGTCCGGCATTGAAATGAAGGTTTACACCACCGAACCGGGCCTGCAGGTGTATGTTGGCAACTTCCTGGACGGCAGTGTGCGCGGCAAAAAGGGCGTCAAGTATGAGATACGCACCGCCGTCTGCATGGAGACACAGCACTATCCTGATTCTCCCAATAAGCCCCAGTGGCCCAGCGTAGAACTGCGGCCGGGCGAAACCTATCGCACCAGCACCATCTACGCCTTTGGAATAAAATAGCTTACAGCTCTTTTACGGGGAAATCGAAGTAGGTGTCCTTGAACGGCTCGTCTTTGAGGGTAAAGTGCCACCATTCGCTGTCGAGCGCCTTGAAGCCGTGGCGCAGCATAGCCTGGCGCAGGATCATACGGTTGCGGAATTGCTCGGCAGTGATACTGCGTCCCCGGGGGCTCTTGTGATTGTCGCCGGTATATTCTCCCGTGTCGGGATTGCCGCAAAAATCGGGGTGACTCTCGGGTCCGAACCAGTCGAAGGTCCCGCCCATATCCAATTCCTTTTCGCTGGCCATATCAAACAGGGTCAGATCGACTGTGGAGCCGCGTGTGTGGCCGGATTTGGCCATAATATATTCCTGCTCGAAAAGGACGCTCTTGTCCAGGTCGGGATAGAAATACGCCTTCATCCGGGTGTCTTTAAGATCGGCGGCCCAGCGCACAAAATGGTCCACGGCGCGCTGCGGACGGTAGGCATCGTATATCTTGAGGCGGTAGCCTTGGGCCATCACATCGTCGCTTACGGCCTTGAGACATTCGGCAGCCTGACGCGTCAGCAGAGCCGTCGGCTGCAGATAGCCGTCAATGCGCTCTCCCACAAAATTATAGGTACCGAAATAGCGTATTTCCAGAATGGCGTCGGGTACGATGTCTGTAATATTGACAAAGTCGCCCGAATCCTGAGTGGCGGGGGTGATGCGCTTGGCGCAAGATAACGGCAGCATCAGAACCAGAAGCGCTTCCAGCAGGATAGTCTTTTTCATTGTTATACCTTGAATTTATTGGTCCGAACCGGGATTTTCGGCTGCCTGAGACGCGGGGCTGGAGGCGATGCTGACCAGAATCTCGGAAGAGAGCAACTCCATTTTGTAATTGTAGGAGTCGTGGCGCACATAGCCTATGCCCGGTGCATACCAGGTGTCTGACCAGGTGTCGCCGGGGTGCATAACTGCCGGCATAATCGCCATTCCGCCCTTGGCCTTGGGCTTGGCTTTGGGGAACATATTCTGAAGGACGCATTTGACAATGCCGCCCAGGTCCATCCAGACATTGCCGTTCTTTTCTATAATGGCTGTCAGGGCCGCCCTTCCGCCGAGCATAGGCTGGCCGTTGGCCTTTTTGAGCAGCATTCCATAATTGACGCGGGTGTTTTTGCTGTCTTTCTCTACATCACAGATATCCAGAGTAGTGGTCTGCACCAGCTTGTTGCTGTCGGCGTCGTAGCGCTCGTAATAGAGAATCTGGCTGCCGGTTTTTACGAAATAGGGTTCTTTGGCAGTCGCAGTGCTTGCCAGCGCGAAAAACAGGATAAGGGTGAAGACTTTTATTTTCATAGAGACCACAAAATTAGGATTTGTTCTGCAAAAACTCTAATTTTATGCCTTACAAGAATAAAAACACTAATAAAAACACTGTAGATAAATCCATTTAAACCACAAACAAATGAAAACAGTAGCAGACAAACAGATTCTTATGGCCGCCGATTTTGCCGGCTATCCTCTTAAAGAAGCTATCAAGGAGTATCTCGAAAAGAAAGGCTGGACAGTTACTGACATCGGCGTCAAGGCAGATTCCGATCCCGACGACACCGAGCTGATGTTCCACAGAATAGGCCTTCGCGTAGGCGCGATGATCACCGAGAAGGAATTTGAGCGCGCACTGATTTTCTGCGGTACCGGTATGGGTATCCACATCGCAGCCAGCAAATGCCCCGGCGTGCACGCAGGTGTAGTGGAGTCTGTTCCCGCTGCCTTCCGCGCCATCACCGGCAACGGCGTGAACGTGCTTGCGATGGGTGCATTCTATGTAACTCCCGAGCTGGGCAAGCAGTGTGCCGACGCCTTCCTCTACAACGACTTCGGCAGCGGCTGGGAGTGGTGGCCCGACTTTGACAAGTTCCACCAGATCGCCATCGACGAGCTCAACGCCTTCAATTATGAAGAGTACAAGGCCAACGGCTTCAAGGTTAAGCATCTGGGCGACTGCCACTGCGAGCTTTACGACCGTCCCGAAGGCTTCAGCAGCGTACCTTTGATGTGCAAGAGGTAGGGGGCTGTCCGAATAAAAAGATAGCGGCCAGGCTGTTTGCCCGGCCGCTCTTTTTTTGCCTTGAGCGGGCTATCGCTTGTCCACTATCTTTGCGTCAGGGAATTCGTCCGGGTTGAAGGTCACGTCGGCTGCGATTGCCGCAAAGAAAACTCTGAGTCTCATATTGTGTCGTGTTAAGATTTATAAGGCAAAAGTACAAGCTAAAATGCATAATGGCAAGCAATCAGTTTACACTTTTTTCTATATTTGCGGCCTATGAAAAAGATTATTAACACTTATGCGGCGGTCATCGCCCTCTTTATTGCCTTCTCCTGCACCAGGGATATCGTTCCCGAACCGGAAAAGACCTATTTGGACTATGTGATTGAGGATTACCAGACTCTGGTCAAGGAATTCCCGGATGCCAAAGACCACTTTGTAGAAGCCCGCTTTGTGCTGGACGACTATATTGCGAATGCGCAGCCGGAAGATCTCAAAGCCGAGACTCTGACCACTATATGCTACCTCTGGCAGGGCGGCTACAGCGATATTTTTGTCTGTGAGCGCGATTTTGAAAGCGGCGAGGTCCGCACGGCTAATTATCAGGCCGATTCTCCCTGGCTGGGCGACAGCCAGATTCCCGAGGCTGACCTGATGGGCTTTAAGGTATCGCTGGAAGATGCAATCGCCGCGGCCAAGAAAGAAGCGGCCTCCGGAGACGGCCTAAATACCTCCGCCGTGACCCTGCGCAAGCCTGTATATCCCTTCTTTCCAAATGCGCAATATGTGTTTGGCGGCTCGGCCAGCCGGCACGACCACGTGTTTGTGGATGCCAAAACCGGGGAGGTTTCCATTAAGGAGGGCACGGTTCCCGAGGGAAGCGCCTCGACCTTCTTTATGCACGACCTTGCCGCTATTGCCGATGAATACGACGGCGGTCAGCGTCTTGGATATCAGCTTGATATAAAGTGGAATCTGGTCGAGGTCCGCTATGAGCTCAGCCAAAAGGTCAATGCCGCTATGTTGAGCGACCTTGAGGCTATAAAGGCCACTTACGTGTATTATGTTCCCGCTGCTGACAACCATCCCTCATATCTGATCAAGGCCGTTCGCAACTCTTTCGCGCTGGATGCCACCCTGGAATACAGCGAAGAGACCGACGTGCCCGAGTGGACCGCCGGCAAATATATAGACCTCGACTTTGTGGATGCCTTCGTCGGGCTGGAAGAGGCCATTGCCTCCGTGAAGCTGGGCGATGTGACAGACCCGGACACGAATCTGGTTGTCTATAGCCACCCCGAGGGCTTCGAAAGCCCCGTGATGCAGTTCATTGGTGACAAGACCCCCACGGTGATCGTCGATTCCATCACCGGCGAGTTGCTGAAATGACAATTAGCCTGGCCTATTCTGGCACATTCCGCTAATTATAGCTATACGAACATCTGATCAAAGGTGATTTCAGATTATACAAAACAACGGCTTATTCTCAAATTGGCCGTAGTATTTTGCTGCTACTTTTGACTGGTAATCCTAGGTTATACCCTTTCGAATGTAATCGAAGTTTCCATGAAAGATTCACATCCGTTATGATGTAGTTTTGTTTTTATTCCTTATATTTGCATCCAAGCGAATGTAATTATGAGTAACAACGTC
>CACXHG010000126.1 GCA_902767355.1 uncultured Bacteroidia bacterium | reverse complement strand
GGAGTACATCTGTACCCCTATAAAATCGTTTGCGCCCTTCTGCTTGCAGCCGAATGCTGCAAACAGAGAGAGCGTCAAAACGATTGCAGTGAAAATCCTTTTCACGGCAATGACAATTTAAGATTTAGAGTTCCTTAACCCTGAGGTTGCGATACCAGACGGTGTCACCATGGTCCTGCAGACCGATGTAACCCTCGTGGTTCTCGCCGCCGCAGTTGAGGATGTACTGATAAGACTCGGGCATGTTGGTCTCGGAGAACTTGCTGCCGTCGATCATCTCTTTCCACTTCGGAGTCCACATGTGGTACTCGAGAACCTGCTCGCCATTCTGGAAGTGAGCCACGGTGCCTTCGTAAACGAGGATCTTGGCTGTGTTCCACTCGCCTGCAGGTTTTGCGTTCTGCGGTTTGGCGGGGATGATGTCGTACAGGGAAGCGCTCTGGCGGTTGCCGTCCTTGCCGAGTTTAGCATCGGGGTGACGCTCGTTGTCCAGGATCTGGTACTCGGGGCAGGTCTGGTAGATGCTCAGGCCGGGAACTTCCTGTGCCATGTAGAAGACACCGGAGTTTGCACCCTCGGATACCTTCCACTCGAAAGTAAACTCAAAGTTTTTGAATTTGGTGGTGTAGATGATGTCGCCACCGTCCACTGCACCAGCTTCGCCACGGCCGCTGCCGTTGATCTTGATGCAACCGTCCTCGATGGTCCATGCACCGGGAACATGATCGGTGTTGTAACCGCGCCAGCCCTCGAAGGTCTTGCCGTCGAAGATGGCTACGCCCTCTTGCTCAGCGGGCTGCTCAGCTGCCTTTTTCTTGTTGCCGCCCTTGCAGGCAGAAAGAGAAAGCACTGTGAGGCAGATAACTGCCAGTGTAAATATTTTCTTCATTGCTATTAGTTATTTGAAATGTTAGTTAGGCATATCGGGAAGAGCATAACCCTCGCGATAGGTATGCTTGATGAGCTCGGCGGCAAACGCCTGGGCATTGATGGGGTCGGTGTATTTGTCCTCGAAAGTCGGGTGACCGTCGTGAACGCTGAAGCCGTCCTTGACCTTGAACTGGATGGTCTCGGCAGGATTGATGTTGGTGAATTTCATATTCTTGCCATCCCACATGAGTTCGCGGTTGAGGCCCTGCAGACGAACTGCAAGAACACCCATTACGACCATCTCGTTCAGAGGGCCTGCGAACTGGAAGTCGCTCTTGGCGGGTACGCGGTTCTCCTTGGACTCCTTGCAAGCGCGAACCCAGTCCATCTGGTGGTCTTCGTTGGCAACTTCGCGGGTAGAAGAAGCTGCAGGAACGGGTTTGCCGCTGAGCAGCCAGGGGTTGACACCGTAGCAGCCGCATACCAGGACATCCTTGGTTCCGTAGAAGATGGCGGCGCCGCCGCTCTGGTTCATATTCTTGCCGATAGGCCATCCTTCGGGGAAGTCGGGCTTCAGGCCGCCGTCGTACCAGGTAACTTCGCACTCGGGCATTGCAACCTTGGGCATATTGTCGCGTGCAGGGAATTTGAACTTCACGATCTGAGCGTTGGGAGCGCAGTCTATCATCAGGTTGGTAGAGCTGCCCTGGCAGGAAACGGGGCTGCCGAGTTTGAGGGCGTCAACTACAGGCTGAAGGATGTGGCAAGCCATATCGCCGAGAGCGCCTGTACCGAAATCCCACCAGCCGCGCCAGTTCCAAGGGTGATAGATCTGGTTGAACGGACGGTACTTTGCAGGGCCGATGAACAGATCCCAGTCGAGAGTGTCGGGGATAGGATCTACGCCTGCGGGGGTCTCCAGACCCTGGGGCCAGATGGGGCGGTCTGTGAAAGCGTCCACCTTGCGGACCTCACCGATAAGACCGTTCTGGATAGCCTCGATAACCTGGCGGGTAGAGTTCAGGGATGCACCCTGGTTACCCATCTGGGTTGCAAGGCCGTTGGCCTTTGCAAGTTTGGTCAGAAGGCGGGTCTCATAAACTGTGTGGGTCAGAGGTTTCTCGCAATATACATGCTTGCCCATTGCAAGTGCCTGGGCTGCGATGCAGGCGTGAGTATGGTCTGCAGTACCTACGACAACAGCGTCAAACTCATTGCCTATCTCGTCGAACATCTTGCGATAGTCTTTGTACTTCTTAGCGTTGGGGAAGCGGGACATCTCACCTGCGGCATAGTTCCAGTCGCAGTCGCACAGAGCGACGATGTTCTGGGACTCCAGGGCGTTGATGTCAGCTGCACCGCGACCGCCGATACCTACACCGACGATGTTGAGTTTGTCTGTAGCGGCAACTTTTTTCACCTTCCTGGCAGCCTCAGCTGCAGTGGCGTTTGCCGAGTTCCAGAGGGGAGAGGTAGCCACAGCTGCACCTGCTGCCGCCATAGCGCTGGTTTGAAGGAAAGACCTTCTTGACATTCTAGTACTCATAGTAATGAACTGTTATTTTGTGTTAATTGGTATTTATTTGATTTTCTTGACTCTTACGTTGCGGATCCACAGGCGGTCGCCGTGTCCCAGGAAGCCGATGTAACCTTTGTCGCGCTTCAGGCCGGGATGCTCGTTGCCGTCGATGGTACCGTTCTTGGTGGCCTCGGCAATGTCGCCCTCGGTCACAACCTGACCGTTGACGGTGACGCGCACATAGCTGCCCTTCATGTAAATCTCCTCGCTGTTCCACTCGCCCACAGGCTTGAGGGCGTCGCGGTTCTTGGCGGGGATGATGCCGTAGAGAGAGCCGTGATACTGATAGGGAGCCAGCCAGGGCTGATAGATGGGATTGTAGTGGTCCAGAATCTGAACCTCATAGCCCACGTATGCAGAGTCGCCTTCGCCGGGAGAGCGCACACCCACGCCGTTGTTGGCGCCGGGAGTGAGCTTGAACTCGAAGCGGAAGATAAAGTCGCCGTATTCGTCGTTGGTGTAGAGGTCGCCGATGCTGGCACCGCCGCGGCTGCGGCTCTCGACGGCGATTTCGCCGTTAACCACATTGTAGTCGACCTTGTTGCCGTGCCACTTGTGCAGCGAGGTGCCGTCGAAGAGCATCTCGAAGCCCTCGGCCTTCTCTTCGGCAGTAAGCTGGGTGGGCTCTACGCTGGGCAGCTCGTGGATATAGAGGTCACGGTAAGCGATGCGGCTGCCGTGGGCCTGGAGCTCGATGTATTCCTCTGCAGGGATGGGCAGGCTGCGGTCCCAGTAGTTTTCAAGCACGATGTTGTCCACCACTTTCTGGCCGTTCAAATAGACGGTCACGCGCTCGCCCTGCATCTTGATGTAGAAGCTGTTCCACTCGCCCACTGCGTTGTCGGCGATCACCAGAGGGATGCGCTCCGTCTTCTGGTTGTTGTACAGTCCGCCGCTGCCGACCTGTGCGCCTACCCAAGTGCGGGCGGTGTCCCAGATCTGAACCTGAGGGCAGCTACGCAGGTAGATGCCTGCATCGCCGTCCGGCTGGCCGGGATAAATCTTCCAGTCGAGATACATCTCGAAGTCCTTGTACTTTTTGGTGGTGCAGAGATTGTCATAGGCGTGGCCCACGAACTCGATGTTGCCGTTAGAAACCACCCAGTTCTCCTTCATAACCTCGTTGGCCTTGGCCTGAGCCGCAGCGAGCTGCTTTGCAGAGAGCTTCGCGCGCAGGAAGGGATCGCCCTCGCCGTTGGAGTTGGTCGGGATCATACCCTGCCAGCCGGTGAGGTCCTTGCCGTTGAACATGGACACATAGCCGGGGTCGTCTGCGGGAACGGCTGCCAGATAGTTATTTATGCGCTGCAGGTCATAGGGGAAGTCGCGGCCGGTATCCACGCTCTTGATGCGATTCATGACCTCCACGATTTCCGGGCCGTAGAAAGAGGGGTTGTCGGTTGCAATCTCGCGGATGGCATTGGCTGCCGCAACCTGGGTAGCCTTGTTGTCGAGGAACTTGGCCGCATACATAATGCCCTGGAATGCGCCGGTCTCGCCGATGCGCTCCAGCAGGGTGTTGCGCTGGGCGTCGTTCACTGTCAGGTCCATAGCCTCGCGGAAGCGGAGCAGCCTCTGAACGCCGTTCTCGCCGGAGTTGATGCTCTTGGTGATGTAAGCGTGCAGAGCCTTGGTGGACATCTCGGGGTTATTCTTGTTCAGAGCCATGATACCCAGGGTCTGAGGGATGTCGGCAACCTGGATAATCATAGGCCAGTAGCAAACCTTGTTGGCGGGGGTCACTATATTGTTGCGGTAGTTGAGAATCTCATATTTCTCGGCATTGGTCTTGCCGTCCAGAGCTTTCAGGATGGCATTCTGGATGGCCTCGCGGTTCTCTGTGCTGCTGCTCTCGAGCAGGGTGTACAGGGTAGTGAGGTCCTCGGGCTCGGCCACGGATGCAAGGGCGGCGTAGGCAGCCTTGCTCACGTTCTCGCTGTCGTCAAACAGGGAGCCGAACACCAGATCCTTGTTGGCTGCGGAGCAGCGCTGGCTGACAAGGTCCAGGATAGTCTGCTTGCCGGCGGCGGAAGCATTCTCGAAATAGGGAACGACTGCATCCACAATCTTGCCGGGGAAGCATTTGAGGCACTTTTCGGCCAGGGCGGCATCGCCCGCGTTGCCGCTTGCAACCATTTTTGCAAGCACGGGAAGTACAGAAGAATCTGCGGTCTTGGTAAGCGCCCAGGCAGCCTCGCTCTTGACGCGGTCGTTGCTGCTGCCGAGGAAGCTTTTGAAAGTATTCACCAGACCCTTGTCTTTCTGCTCGCCAAGCCACCAGAGAAGGTCGGCCTTGGTCTCGTCGCTCTTGATGGCGGGCAGTGCGGCCGCAATCGCGGTCTTTGCCGCAGCCACGTCGCCTACCTTACCCAGCATGTCGAACAGCTTGACGTTGTCCACGCCCTTCTTGGCTGCCTTCACAAGGTCTTTGATCTTGGTGGCAGGGGTTGTGCCGGGGTCGTATTCACTCTTGGTGGTAGTGTTCTTGTTGTCGTAGTTGCAGCCGAGCACCATCAGTTGCCTTACAAAGAACTGCTTGATAGTCTCGTCGGCAGATTTGTCGGCATAACCCTTATAAAGGTCGATGACATTCTGAAGCTTCTCGCCGCCCTCTGCGGTGGCTTTGGAAGCGATGGCGCCCAGGGCAAATTCTACTGGAACCATGGACTCGTCCTGCTTTACAAACATATTGTAGAGCATGTCCATGCCTTCCTTGCCGGTAGAGAGCAGCTCGCCGGCGAGCTCGTCGCCAAGCTTGATGTCCTTTGCGGGAAGCTTTGCAAGGGCGTCACCCACGATGGTGCTGACCTTGCGCTGGGAAGGCTGCGCCTGCGCGTTGAAGTTGAAAGACAGCGCGATGAGCGCTATGAGAATAAAACTTTTAAATATCTTTTTCATTGTTGTCTCCTCCCGTAATTAGATTTTCCAAGGTGCACGCATAGGCTGGTAAACTAGGCGGTTGGCAGCGTCGTCGTTAATGAACTCCTGCTTGTCGGAGTCAAAGTAGAGGGTGCGGCCCAGCTGCAGTGCCACAGCGCCCATATTCACGATGGTACAGCTGCGGTGGCCGTTGATCTCGTTGAGCGCGAATTTCTTGCGGGTGCGCACGCACTCCAGGAAATCAGTTTCCTGCGGCAGCGGATCGGGGAAATCGGCCAGTTTGTCTTTCCAGCCGGGGATGTCGCAGATGAAATTGTTGTAAACGTTGCCGTTCGGGCCCTGGATGTAGGGAGTCTTGGGGTCGCCGAAGTCTTCGCCCCAGAGGACGATCTTGCAGCCGTCGGCATAGGTATAGACAATCTCGCGCCAGGTTCCGGCAGCGTCGTAGTGCTGCTGGGGAGCGTCCACCTCAACCTTGACGGGGCTCTCGTTGTCCTTGCCCAGCAGGTACTGTACGGGGTCGAGATAGTGCTGGCCCATGTCGCCCAGTCCGCCGGCGTCGTAGTCCCAGTAGCCGCGGAAGGTGTCGTGGCAGCGGTGCTCGTTGTACGGCTTGTAGGGTGCGGGACCCAGCCAGAGGTCATAGTCAAAATAGCTGGGGATGGGCTGCGGGTCAAGATGCTCCTTGCCTACCCAGAAGAATTTCCAGTCGAAGCCGGTGTGCTTGGACACGGTCACGGTCAGGGGCCAGCCCAGCAGACCGCTGTCCACCAGCTTCTTCAGAGGAGCCACCTCGGTACCCAGGCCGTAGAAGGTGTCCTCGAAGCGGAACCAGGTGTTCAGGCGGAAGATGGTGTTGTAGCGCTTCATGGCTTCCACAACCCTCTTGCCTTCGCCGATGGTACGGGTCATAGGCTTCTCGCACCACACATCCTTGCCGGCCTTGGCTGCCTCGATAGACATGATCGCATGCCAGTGGGGCGGCGTGCAGATATGCACGATGTCCACGTTGGGATCGTGGATGAGGTCCATAAAGTTATGATAGCAGGCCACCTTGCCGAAACCTGCTTCCTGAGCCATATTGTACCCCCTGTCGAGACGGGTCTGATCCACATCGCAGAGAGCCACCAGACGGTCGGGCATTTTAAAGTGGTGACCGCGGCCGATGCCGCCGAAACCTATGATACCTTTTGTCAGCTGGTCGCTGGGAGCGATGTAGCCTTTTCCACCGAGCACGTGGCGCGGCAAAATGGTGAACGCAGCAGTAGCGGCTGCGCCCTTGAGAAACTGTCTTCTGGTTGTCATTGCTTTTTTAATATTTTGACTGATAATCAACAATTTAAGTGATATTTCGACCTATTTCGCCGCAATATCAGTCAAAGTTAAGCAATTTTCTGCAAAAAGGGAAATTAAATGCGGTCCATATCGCGCCGCATATCCTTCTCCTTGATGGATTCGCGCTTGTCGAACTCCCGCTTGCCGCGGGCCAGCGCTATGTCGAGCTTTGCCAGCCCCTTTTCGTTGATGAACATTTTCACAGCCACGATGGTCAGGCCCTTCTCCTTGACGGCCCTCTGCAGGCGCCTGAGCTCCCGCTTGGTGAGCAGCAGCTTGCGGTCTCGGCGCGGGTCGTGATTGTTGTAGCTTCCCCACCAGTACTCCGCAATGTTCATATTGCGCACATACAGCTCGCCGCCCGAGAAATAGCAGTAGCTGTCCACCAGGGATGCCTTCCCGGCCCGGATAGACTTTATCTCCGTGCCGCTCAGCACAATGCCGGCCATGAACCTCTCGACAAACTCATAGTCGAACGAGGCCCGCTTGTTCTTGATTTCTATGTTGCTTTTAGCCTTGGCCATCTCTTACTTCCTGTTGGAAACCTCCACATTGGTAATCAGCACCCGGCCCAGGCCCTTGGAGTCGTAGTGGCGGAAAGCTATGCACAGGTTCCCGATATCATCGTAGTCGTCGAGGCTTACGACATGCTTTTCGGGCTCTTCAGACGCGCTTGTCTGACCCTCATAGACCTTGATGAGCAGCTCCAACTCGCCGTCTATATATCTGGCAGTGAACACCTGATATTTGTCGCCGGGATATTCAGTATCATAGGCCAGGGACTCCCAGCGCAGAAAATAGCCCTTCGACGGAAGGGTAAACCTGGGCGTAACCATATAATTGTCGGGCGAATAAGATCTGCCGAGATAGTCCAGATACGACGCCGAATAGGCGTATGTGTGGTCGTCATCCACCTTCAGGCAGCGCCAGACAAAGCCGTCGCCATCGTTATCTATAGTAAGCCACCGCTCCGGCAGCTCAGCCTCTTCTATAAGATTATAGACATCGAACTTTTCGTTGACAAAGTAAATTATCTCCGGCGCCTGGGTAAGCGTGAGCACCAGCGTCTTTTTGCCGGCGGCGATAGTAATCTCAGCGCTGCGGTAGGCGGTTGTCGTGTTGGAAGACAGGGTCATCGCAAGCTTCTGGCTGCTGCCCGCCTTGCCGGAGGCCTCCTTTATCTCGATCCAGTCCTCAGAGACCGAAGCCTTCCAGCTGCGGTTGCAGTCGATGCGCAGCACCACAGTCTGCCGGTCGCAGTTATACACCAGATTGTCAGGGTCCTGATCGCTCAGGGCTATCTCGGTATCTTCGGCACTGATGCAGGCACTCAGCAGCCCCATCAGACCCAGCAGCATAGCTGCAAAAGTGTAAATCTTTTTCATCATAAGCGCAAAGATAGTAAATCCTGCAATAAAACGGGGGACGCCGCCGGCATCCCCTGTTAGAAATTCTTAAGAAATATTAAGTAGCGGAACCCGAGCCGGCAGGCCTGCGCAATAGCAAGGGTGCAGCGGCGGGTTTTGGGGCAGCGCCCCAGTATATTAGGCTATATATCCGTTGGCGCGCAGGTAAGCTGCGATGGCGGTGATTGCGAAGCCGAGCATCAGTATGGTGACGCACACGATGCCGATGACTTTGGTGCGCTTGTGCCATTTGTCGTTGCTCCAGCCGATGGTCTGCAGGGCGCTCCAGAAACCGTGGGAGAGGTGCATCCAGATGGCGAAGAACCACACCAGATAGAGGATCATGGTCCAGATGTTGCCGAAGGTCTGCGCCAGCAGGGCGTTGGGGGCGGCAGCCTCGCCGCCGGTAATCTCCTGCAGCTGCATCTTTGACCAGAAGTGTGTCAGGTGGATAGCTAAGCCCAGCAGCACGATGAGGCCCAGCCAAATCATATTCTTGGCAGCCCAGGAATCGGTGGCGGCCTTGTTGGCAACCTCATATCTCTTAACGCCGCCGCGAGCCTTCAGGTTGCCTATTTCAAGCACGAAGGCATAGATAATGTGGAAAACGAAGCCTGCGGCAAGGATCGGGGTCATAATGGTCACGATGGGCAGCGACATAAAGTCACAAACGCCCTGAAAAGTCTCCGGACTGAACACGCTGGTGAAGTTGAGCACCATATGCATTGTCAGGAAGAGAATCATAAACAGACCGGTCACGCTCATGATGAGCTTTTTGCCGATTGACGAAGAGAAGAGTTTTGCCATAGTATTTCTAAAATGTGTTATTTCCGTTTTAACAAAACGCAAAGTTAAGCCGAAAGTTGTAAATAACATAATCTTTGAATATTTTTGTTTGGATAAAACTGAAAATGCAAGCTATGAAATACAACAGAATACTGCTTAAACTCAGCGGAGAGGCCCTTGCCGGCGCATCCGGCAAAGGCTTGGACGAGAATGTGATGGGCACTTACGCGGCCCAGATCGCAAAAGTTGTAAAGAGCGGCACCCAGGTGGCCATAGTGATTGGCGGCGGCAACATTTTCCGCGGCCTGAGCGGCGTAGGCGCCGGTTTCGAGCGCGTGCGCGGCGACCAGATGGGCATGCTGGCCACCGTGATCAACTCCATTGGCATGTCCCTGTTTATCAAGGCGGCCGGAGTGCCTGCCGAGGTCTTCACCAGCACCAAAATGGAGCCCATGGCGCGCTATTATGTGCGGGACGAAGCCGTCAAAACAATGGAGGCCGGCGGCGTGGCAATCATCGCCGGCGGCACCGGCAACCCCTTCTTTACCACCGACTCCGCCGCAGCGCTGCGCGCCTGCGAGATTGGCGCGGACGCCCTGTTCAAGGGCACCAAGGTAGATGGCGTGTACGACAGCGACCCCGTCAAGAACCCTAATGCCAAGAAATACAGCAGCCTCAGCTTCGACAAGGCTCTGGCAGACAATTTGAAAGTGATGGACGCCACCGCTTTCACCCTCTGCCGCGAAAACAACATCCCAATAGTGGTGTTTGACATGAACGCCGCCGGCACGCTGGAAGGCATCGTGGCCGGCAAGCCGCTGGGCACAGTGGTTAGCAACGAATAACAGAAAAAAGTACAGATATGATTGAAAAAGCCAATGAAGTTCTCGAATTTGCCGAGATGAAAATGGATGATGCCTTGACGCATCTCCAGGACGAACTCAAGACCTACCGCGCAGGCAAGGCCAATCCCGAGGTATTCGCCTCTGTGATTGTAAACTACTACGGCGCTGCGACCCCGCTGCCGCAGATGTCCAACATCACCAGCCCCGATGCCAAGACCATGCTCATCCAGCCTTGGGACAAGAGCATGATCCACGCCATCGAGAAGGCCATCATGGATGCCAACCTGGGCTTCACCCCCCAGAACAACGGCGAGGTTATCCGCATCAACGTGCCCGCGCTCACCGAGGAGCGCCGCCGCGAGCTGGTAAAGAAGGCCAAGGGCGAGGGCGAGACGGCAAAAGTTGCCATCCGCAATGCCCGCCGCGAGGCTATGGATTCGCTCAAGAAACTCCAAAAAGACGGCCTCCCCGAAGATGTCGAGAAAGACAACGAGGACAAAGTCCAGAAATTCACCGACAAATTCGTAAAGAAGGTCGATGAAGTGCTCGACGCCAAGGAAAAGGAAATTATGACCGTATAGGGTCCACCCATTCTATCTGGATGCCGCGGCGCTCCATGCCTCGGAACCAGGTCATCTGGCGCTTGGCAAACTGGTGGATGGCGGTTTCAAGGCCGCGCACCATCTCGTCGTAGCCAAGTTCGCCGATCAGATAGCGGGTCACGAATTTGTATTCCAGACCATAGTATATAAGGTCTTCGGGAGCCACCGTCTCCAGAAGGCCTTTTACTTCTTCTACCAAGCCCGCTTCCAGGCGCTGCCGCAGCCGGCGGCTGATGCGCTCGCGCCGCTCGTCACGGGAGACGTTCAGGCCTATGAATTTGGTTCTCTTGGGCAGGAAGGCGCTGCGCTGCACGGGATGTTCATTTTCCCAGATGGCAATTTCCAGAGCCCGGATGAGCCTTTTGCGAGTGTCGTAGTCGGTGTGGTTGTGCAGGGTCTTGAGGCTGGCCAGGCGGGCGATGAGGGTCTGGTCGTCGTACTTTTCCAGCTCGGCCCGCAACTCCGGATTCGGGGGGACGTCCGGCAGGTGGTAGCCGCAACAGGCCGCCTCTATGTAGAGCCCGCTGCCGCCGCACATTATGGCCCGTCGGCCGCGCTCGCAAACATCCCTGTACGCCTTCTCAAAGTCCCTCTGGTACTGGAAGATGTCATATTTGGTACCGGCGTCCACTATGTCTATCAGGTGGTAGGGCACATCGCCGTATTCGTCCAGGTCCTTGCCGGTGCCTATGTCCATGCCGCGATAGACCTGCCGCGAGTCGGCAGAAAGTATCTCACCGCCCAGCCGCCGGGCCAGGTCCACCGCATAGCGCGTCTTGCCGCTGGCCGTCGGCCCGAGCACGCATATCATATCGTAGTCGTCGTACATAGGCTTCAATTCAAATAATCTTCAATTATCCTGTCGCAGATAAAGAATTTGTCGCGGGGGATGCGGTAATTCCCGCCCACCGGCTGCAGCAGGCCGGGACTGTCTATCAGGTCTTTGGGCACGCCGCGCGCGGTGCGAAGGCCCAGCATGATGCGCTCGTTGTAAACGTCTTCTGCCGTGAGGCGCTCGCCGCCGCCATAGGGCAGGTGGCCGGCCTCCAGGGCGGAGCAGTAATCTTCTACCGAAGCGGGATTCCACTGCCGCCGGTCGCAGCCGTTGAACGAGTGCGCCGCCGCGCCCAGCCCCAGATAGGCGGTGCGGTCCCAGTAGGCGCTGTTGTGGCGGGAGTGCCGGCCCGGCAGGCAGAAGTTGGAAATCTCATACTGCAGATAGCCGGCCGCCTCCAGGGTATCCTGCAGCATGGCATACTCTCCGGCGCAGGTCTCATCGTCAGGCTCGGCATATTCGCCCCTGGCCACCATCTCCGCCAGGGCACTGTTCTCATCTATGCTCATCTGATAGGCAGAGATATGCTCCGGAGCAAGGGCTATGGCCTGCTCCAGATTGGAGCGCCACATTTCCGGCTCAAGGCCGGCGTAGCCGAAAATCAGGTCGATGGAGATATTGTCAAAGCCGGCCTGGCGCAGCGCCCGGAAGGCTTCCCGGGCCGTGGCGGCCGTGTGGCGGCGGTTCATCCACTTTAGATGATCGTCGCAGAACGACTGGACGCCCATGCTGATGCGATTCACCCCGGCTGCGCGATACGCCTCCAGCGGGGCCGTGCCGCGGGTCACATCTTCCGGGTTGACCTCGACGGTAAATTCTTCCAGGGCAGAGAGGTCGAAAGTCTGCCGCAGGGCATCGCAAACCGCCCCGAAATCATCAGCCGAAAGCAGCGAGGGCGTGCCGCCCCCGAAATAGAGGGTCTTAACAGGCTCGCCAGGAGCCAACCAATCCCGCCGCAATGACATTTCCCGCCGGAGCGCAGCCACATAGCGGGCGTGCTCCCCGCCCCGGGGGCATACCTCGGAATAGAATCCGCAATAAGTGCAGAAAGAAGCACAGAACGGGATATGGACGTATATCCCGGCCAAAACTATCTGAGGATAAGGTCGGCGCTGCCCAGCTTGCCGTCGGCGCTATAGACATCGACGGAATAGGTGCCCTTGGTGAAGGCGCCGTCGCCGGCAAAGTAGATGCTCATTTCTACCTCGCTGCCCTGATAGTCCACCTCGCGGGAAGCGCTGCATACCATCTGCTCGCCGCCGCTGGTAAACATTTTCTGGTCGGAGCCGGTCATGAGTATGCCGTCGGGGCCCTTGACGCGGATATAGATGCGCCGTGCGCCGGTCTTGGCAATGGCGTTTTCTACCAGGCTAAGGTCGGTGCGCAGCTTGACTACGCGGCTGGAGCGGTCGGTGGTGGAGCCGCTGCCGTTGATGCCCACCAGAGTGATGCCGCGGGCCTTGAGCACGCTGCCCTTCTCGACCTGCTTTTCGTATTTGTCGGTGGTCTCGCGCAGTTCGTTGTATTTCTTACGGCTGTCAGCAGCCTCTTTCTTGGCGTCGGCCGTCTCCTGCCGCAGGGTGTTGTTCAGGTTGTTCAGGGAATCTATCTGCACGATGTAGTGCTTCATTATGGAGCGCATGGTGCCCAGCTCGTTCTCGTACTTGCGTATTTGGGCGCGGTTGGTCGCCTCGGTCTTCTTGAGGCGCTCGATCATCTGGTCCACCTTCTCGCGCTCCACGGCCAGGGAGTCGGTGAGCAGGGTGCTGTTGGTGTAGAGCGAGTCGTAGTCGGCACGCAGGGCCACCATCTGCTCGGTCAGGTCGGCCTTCTCTACCTTGAGCTGGTTCACAATCTTGTTGTTGTTGACCCAGATATAGGCCAGGGCACCCAGCAGTATCACGGCCAGCATCGCCAGGCCAATCATTATCTTGCGCAGTTTTTCTACCTGTTCCATATAAAACGTCATATTATTGTCACAAAAATAGTTATTTTTGCAATAATCGAACCATTAAAATCGCTGGAATATGAAGTACATTATCCGTTCCCTCAAGTATCTGGTCTACGTACTGGTTATATTCTTCATCTGCATCGCCCTGGTGATGCTCTTCTCTCATCAGCCCATTTCGGCTTTCCCCGAAATGTTCAAAGAGGGCTCGCTGCTGCCGATCTGCCTGATATTCGTGGCCTTCGCCGCCATCTACCCCCTGATAGGCTACCGCAAGGGCCGCCTGGTGCTGGACGGCGAATGGAAAGATTATCGCGAGGCCGTGATGGAGACCATGAAAAACGCCGGCTACAAGCTGG
>CACXHG010000125.1 GCA_902767355.1 uncultured Bacteroidia bacterium | reverse complement strand
GTGGAGGGCACTTCTGCAAGTTTCGAAGAGGGCGAGACCGTGACCCTGACCGTCGCTGCTGAGGACAATTACGAACTCAGCTATCTGGCCTATACCCCCGCAGAGGGCGGTTCTGCAGTAGATATCAACCTCAAGACCCTGCAGTTCCCCATGCCTGCATTTGACGTGACCGTCACTGCCCGCTTCAGCCAGGCTCAGACTCCCGTGGAGCCCGAATACACCGGTGACGGTACTGCCAACAATCCCTACACGATTGCAGATATCCGCAAATACATCGACGCCATGGAAGACCCCACAACTCCCAGCGAAGAGGAAGTTTATGTGAAGGGTATCGTGTCCAAGATTGCCAACAACGGCCAGTTCAACACCCAGTTCGGCAATGCAAGCTTCTATATAACCGACCCTGAAGGCGGCGACGACTTTGAGGCCTATCGCATCAACTATTTCGACAACAAACCTTGGCAGGAGGGCGACCGCCTGATAGAGGTCGGCCAGGAAGCCGTAGTCTTCGGTAAGGTTGTGCTCTACAAGGGCAGCAGCTCCAGCACCTATGAGACTTACCAGAAGAAGGACGTTTACAACGGCTATCTGGTTTCCCTTAGCGGCGAAAGCGAGACCGCAGCAACCCCTGCAATCTCTGCAATGGACCCCACCGGCGCTCCGACCACAGTGATTCCCGTCGGCAGCAACGGTCTGCAGGTAAGCATCACTTCTACCGACGCCAATGCCTCTATTTATTATACTCTGGACGGCAGCACCCCCAGCCAGAATTCTACCGCCTACTCTCAGGCCTTCTTCGTTTCCGAAGCCTGCACAGTGAAGGCCATAGCCTACAATGGCAACGCTGCCAGCGCAGTAGCAAGCCTGACCATCACCAAGGCCTCTGTCGTTCCCACTGAGGGTGGCAGCGGCACAGCCGACGATCCTTATACCGTGGCCGGTGTGAGGGCATTCATCGACGGCCTGGGCGCAGCCGGCACAGTCAGCGAAAATGCAGTCTATGTCAAAGGCGTGGTCAAGAGCGTAGCCGGCAGACCTTCTGCCACTTATAGCAATGCTTCCTTCTACATGACCGACCCCGACGGCACCGATGAGTTCGAGGCCTTCAGAATCAACTTCCTGGGCGACGCCCCTTGGACAGTGAATGACGTTATGGTTGCAGAAGGCGACGAGGTTGTGGTTTACGGCAAGGTTAAACTCCATGTGAACGGTTCCAACCAGATTTATGAGACCAATCAGGTGGCAAACGGCGACCACGGTTACCTCGTGTCGCTCAACGGCAAGAGCGCAGCCCTGGCCGCTCCCGAGTTTACCGCTCCCACTACCGAGATTGCTCCCGGAGCCAACGGCGTCCAGGTGACCATCACCGCTGCACAGGGTGCCACCATCCACTACACCACCGACGGCAGCAATCCTACCGCAGATTCGCCGGTTTACTCCCAGCCGCTCAATATCACCCAAGCCTGCACGATCAAGGCCATAGCTACCAGCGCAGGTGCCGTTACCAGTGCGGTCGCCAGCCTCAAGATTACCAAATCAGACGGCGTGACCTACCGCTGGGTTGACACCCCTCTGGCACAGATTGCTGCCGGTGCAGAACTCGTGATTGTGAGCGAGAAAGACGGCAAATACTATGCAATGACCAACAATAATGCGGCCAGCGCTGCTCCTACGGCTGTTGCAGTCACAGTTAGCAACAACACCATCTCCACTCCGGATGACATTCTGGTTTGGACCCTGGCAAAACCTTCGGCTACAACCTACCAGTTCGCCGCAGGTAGCAGCTACCTCTACTGCACCAACACCAACAATGGCGTGCGCGTGGGCAGCAACGAGAACAACGTCTTCCACGTGGACGCAGAAAGCGGCTATCTGGTAAACGACGGGCATTCCCGCTGGGTCGGCGTTTACAACAATGCCGACTGGAGATGCTACACATCGCTGCACACTAACATCGCAGGCCAGACCTTCCACTACTTCGTGAAGACCAAATAAGCGAAGCGCAAATCTCTATACAAAAAGCACCGCTCCGGTTGGGGCGGTGCTTTTTTCAGAAGAGAGCCTTAGTGCAGGGCAGATGCCGGCGTTTTCTCTTTTATGCGCTCAAACTCCTTCCTGGCCTTCTCGAGACGGTCCAGGAAATCCCGGTCGCCGTGCAGGCGGGCAACCATCGCAGCCCCCATCACGCGGCCGGCATCCACGTCGCTCTGGAAGTGAACCCCGCATATCACGCGGCTCTGTCCGAATTCGTAGCCATACTTGAGAAGTTCGTTCTGACGCTCGGGGTTGATCTCAGTCAGAATCAGCGCCACGGCCCAGCCGTAGGCCGAATGGCCGGAAGGATAAGAGCCGTCCTGACGCAGGTAAGGCTCGTCGTCGGGAGTGAGCGAAGGCTCGTTGAAAAGCATGAACGGGCGCACCCGTTTGTAATACTTCTTTGCGTCGCCGGTGGCGTTGCAGTTGAGCAGGCCGGCCAGCAAGTGAGCCAGCTGCGGCGTGGTGCTTCTGGAAAGGACCGCGCCCATCGCAGGCGAAAAATTGGCCAGTACATGGTCTATATCCAGCAGGGCATCTTCTTTGGCCTGCTCGCCACGGGGTGTGGGCCGCTGGAGCTTGCCCCAGAGATACTGGGAATAATCGTAGGCAAACACGGCCTTGTCCGGCATAGGAGCCGCCGGCAGGATCAGCAGGCTGTTGGGGCATTCGTCGGCCGGCAGCAGCGGCGGGTAGTTCCAGGTATCGTCCAGGTCCTGGGCAGAAGCCGCAAGGCAAAAACCTGCGGCAACGAAAGTAAGCAGGGCTTTTTTCATATCGGATTATTTAGAGAGTAAGCGTTTGAGTCCGGATGTGAGCCTGTCCAGCCCTTCTACGAACAGCGCCGTCGGGCAGGCGAGATTGACACGGATAAAGCCGTCGCTGCCATACATGCTGCCGGCATTTATCCAGACTTGTTCGTGCTCTATCAGGCTGGCTTCCAAGCGCTCGGAGTCCATGCCGATCGCGCTGACATCTATCCAGACCAGATAGGTGGCCTGCAGCTCGGCCACGGGGCACTCGGGCAACTGCCGCCTGAACGCCTGCAGCAGCAGGTCGTAATTGTGCCAGACAACAGCGTTCATGCCGTCCAGCCAGGCTTCTCCCTGGGGCGAGTATGCCGCTTCGAGAGCCACCGGACCGAAGGGATTCACGTCGCATATCTCGTAGATATTGATCACCTTGTCTATCTTTTCCCTCCATTCGGGGCGGTCGCTTATGATGGCGGCAATCTTGAGCCCGGCAAAGTTGAAGCTCTTCGAAGGCGAGACCAGGGTGACGCTGCCGTGCAGGAAGTCTTCTCCAAGCGAAGCGAAAGGCACATAGGCGGTGCCGGGAGCGACAATCTCGCAGTGGATTTCGTCGGAAACGACTATGACATTGTGCCTGAGGGCAATCTCCCCCGCCCTGCGCAGTTCTTCTGCCGTCCACAGCCGCCCGGCCGGATTGTGAGGGTTGCAGAGCAGCAGTATGCGGTTATTGGGGTCTGCACACTTGGTCTCCAGGTCGTCATAATCCATTTCGTAGGTAAACCGTCCGTCGGGCAAATTCACCCGCTTCAGCGGGGACTCCACCAGAGTGCAGCCGCTGTTTCGCACAGAAGAGAAAAAGCAGTTATAGACAGGAGTCTGGATAATCACTCCCTGCCCCGGCTCGGCAAGAGCCTTGATGACGGCGGAAATGGCGGGTACGACGCCCGTGGTGTAGAGCATCCACTCGCGCTCGAAACGCACGCCGTGGCGGGCGGAAAACCAGCGGGAAATGGCGGTGTAGAAAGAATCGCCCACCTTGACATAGCCGAAGACTCCGTGCTCCGCACGTCGGCGTATGGCCTCCTGGATGCAGGGCGCTGCCGGGAAATCCATGTCGGCGACCCAGAGCGGAATCAGGCGCCGGCGCTGTTCGGCGCTCAGATGAACGCCTTGGGGCAAATCAGCATCCCACTTGTAGCAGCCGCTGCCGCGCCGCTCCACAATCCTGTCAAAGTCAAAGTCTGCCATAGC
>CACXHG010000124.1 GCA_902767355.1 uncultured Bacteroidia bacterium | reverse complement strand
TTTACAAGTGCAGAACAGTTGCTGGAGATAGAAGGCTTCGAAAAGGAGCGCCTGGACGGCTTTGCACAGAGCGTCGAGGTCACTCACGGCAGGCCGCGATTCAGCCTCTGGAGCGCTACCCGCAGCGAGCTGGCGGCGCACCCGTACATAGGCGCCTATGCCGCCAAGGGCATCGCGCGCTACAAATCGCTCACCGATACGGCCGCCTGGTCTCTGCAAGACCTGGCAGAAAAGGGGATACTCACGAAAGAAGATGCCGCCCGCCTCGAATATTTAGGCCATAGGGAGGTGCACGACGAATGACGCGCCGCCCAGGCGCTGCGAGCGTTCGTAGCTGATGCTGCCGCCGTTCTGCTCGATAATGTCCTTGCAGATGGCCAGTCCCAGGCCGCTGCCGCCCACCTTGGTGGTGAAGTTGGGGCTGAAAAGCTTGTCCACGAACTCTTCCTTGACGCCGCTGCCGGTGTCTTCTACACTGATGCGGTAGCTGTTGCCTTCGCCCTCGAGAGAAACCTGCACCCGCCCGCCGGTCTTTTCCAGGGCCTGCATGGCATTGGTAATCAGGTTCACGAACGCCCGGATAATCTGCTGCTTGCGAATCAGCACCGGCGCGGTCTGGAGCGAGGTCAGCAGCTCTACCGATATATTCTCGTCGCCCTTGAACAGGTCCATCTCCTGACCCAGCAGGGTGACCAGGTCTTCGCGGCTGGCTTGCTCGTCGCTGAGCAGCTTGGACAGGGTAGAGAAGTCCGAGGCGGTGCGCGAGAGAATCTCGATCTGCTCCAGCAGCGAGCGGCTCAGCTTGTCGAAGGCGTCCTGCCAGCCGGGAGCGTTGTCTTTCTTGAGGCGTTGCACGTGTTGTATGCTCAGCTGCATGGGCGTCAGCGGGTTCTTTATCTCGTGGGCGATCTGGCGGGCCATTTCTTTCCAGGCCGACTCGCGCTCCGAACGTGCCAGCCGTCGCGTGCTCTCGTCCAGCTCGTCCACCATACGGTTGTAGGCGCTCACCAGCAGGCCGATTTCGTCCTTGCCCTCCTTATAGACCAGATGCTCTTTCTTTTTGCTGCTCGGCAGGCGCTCCATCGAGCTGCGGATCTCGGTGAGCGGGCGGGAGATGCTGCCGGCCATCATGAGGCTGGTTATGATGCTCAAAAAGAGGATAATCAAGTAAAGATTGATGATGCTGGAAACAATCATCGCCCCCTCTTCCTGGAAGCGTGTCTGCCCCGTCACGTGCGGGATGTTGGCGATGGCCACCATCTCCCCGTCGATGTTATACAGGGGGGCGTAAATCGACTGGAAGCTGCTGCCGGCTACGCTCTCGGTGCCGATGTAGCTCATGTAACTCTCCTCTACGATTGCCCGGTAGGCGGCGTGGTCCATGCGGGTGCCGAGGATCGCCTGGTTGTAGAGGTCCGGCTGGGTGGTGGCCACCAGCAGGCCGTGTGTGTCGTAGATGTTGATCTCGTTGCCGGTGTTGGCAGAGATGGTCTTCATGGCCTCCTGCATCTGCGGCGTGTTTACGTCGGTGTAGCGCAGCGCATACTGGCAGTAGTCGGAGAGGGTGCTCTGCACAATCTCTATGTTGCGCATCATGTTGCGCTCGTTCACGCGCTTGTTGCGGTTTATCGTGAACCAGATGGTGCCCACACCCACGCAGACCAGGGCGAAGAAGGTAGAAAACAGCATCAGCAAGGTGATACGCCGCTTGTAGGAGTTGGGCGGCATAGAGAAGAGCCGGCTTTTGCGCAGCGGGGCGGTAGTGGGAACCAGAATCAGGGCGAACAGCAGCAAAAGGTAAGACAGCAGCACCAGATGCTGCAGGATGCCGCGAACCGGGCGGCTGATTATAACTATGTCTTCGTCCGAGACCTTGTTGATGAACTCTATGTTGTTGCCGTTGCGGCGAATATAATAGCCGTCTCTGTAGTCATCGGGTTTGATCCTGGCGGGGAAAGTCTCGCGACCCGAATAGGTCACCAGCCTGCCGGAAGAATATTTGGCGTAGGAGTAATATGCCGGCATCTGGAGGTCAGCGGACTGCTTGAGCAGTATGTCGGTCATACTTGTTTCCTTGTCTGAGGCCACTCGGGATGAGATTTCCAGATACAGATTGGTGGATTGCAGCGTGTCGTAATTCACATAAGTGAATACTCCCAGATAAGAGGTTTTTCCGCTGTAATTGTTCATAAAGAAAAAACTGGAGCCGGGAGCCAGCTGAACCCCGTATTTGGCCAGTTCGTCGGAATAAAAACTGTAGCAGTCCACCGCTGGCGTGTTGCGGTCTATGATAAGTGCCGTGCCGCCGCCGCAACTTGTCACGGACAGATTGTAACGCGAAGAGAAACTGCGGAACAGGTAGCGCTCCAGGATACGGTTGCGGATGATGTCGCCGCCGCCATTGGGGTAGAAACTCATCACTGCGATGATCTGATCGCCCTTTATGGCCGACTCTATCATCCTCAGCTGCATCTCCAGCGAAAGGTCGCGGTCCACCGAGAGCTTGTCGGTCCAGACCTTGTTGCTGTTGTATTCTTTGTTGAGGCTGGTGGAGTAGATGGTAAGAGCCGTGTACAAGGCAACCAGCGCAATATATGCAGTAAGGAACTTCCAGGAATAGAGGTTTGGCTCGCGTTTGCCGCGGATTGTGGTCAGGCACATCTGCAGGGCGTGCAACAGCGCCAGAAACAACAGGCCGAACGAGACCAGGCAGAGTATGGAATAGATATTTATCCTGGTAATGTTGGCCAGGTTGAGGCTCAGGTTGGAATTGTAGATGAGCGAGCGCAGTGCAAAATTTATATACAGAGCCAGGCCGACCGCCACCGCCACGGAGGCCAGGGCGCAGGCGATACGGCCGCCTTTGTTCAGGTGGCGATAGAGATCAAGCAGCTGGGCCCGCATTATAAACAGGCCCATTGCTATCAGGAACAGGTAGCTGTTTACCGTGAGCAGGCTGGCCAGGGAGTCCAGGAGATTGTTGCCTGCGTAGGTCAGGGGCGAGAAGAATGGCCCGGAAGGGTCGCAGATGTGCGCCAGCCGGCGTGCCCAGAAGGCCAGCAGCGTGATAATCAGGGCATAAAGCAGGAATGAACGGCGGGTGCGCAGGCCAAGGTGCATAAGAAAGGCCGCCACCACCAGCAGGAAAATCACTGTCCAGTGCAGCGGATAATAACCGTAGCTGTAGTGCGAGCCGGAAGTCTCCACAACCGTGAAAAGCGGTTTGCCGGAAGTGCTGTGTACGATTGCCGCCGAGCCGCTGCTCAAGGGAGCGGTGGTGTATTTGCCGTCCAGATTCAGGTTGGGGTTTATCCGGTTGGCCGAGCGCAGGCTCTCCTGCGGATATTCATTCTTTATAAGGATGGCGGCGATGAGCCGGTCGTTGTCCTGTATGTATCTTTTGATATAGTACCACGAGGTGCCCAGGTTGGCGTAGGTCTGGTCGCTGGTCAGATAGGCGAGGGGGGCCGTGAATGCCACGTCGGGGCCGAACAGGTGGTGCAGGCGGTATGATATCGGGTCGGTAGTGATGGCGTCGTTGCTGATGGGGAACTGATTTATCCAGCAGTGCAGGCTGTCGCCCTTGTAGTGATAGATCACCATGTCTTCCGGCAGGTTGGCCTCGTCGCGCAGCTCGCTCTTCCCGGAGAGCACCGCGTCGCAATAGCGGTCCAGGATTGCCTCCCGCTTTTGCAGGCTCTTCTGGAGCGATTCCGCCTCGGACCGCATTTCGTGGGCGGGGTCGGACTTTATGAACGACGCTCCGAACAGCAGTGCCGCCACCGCCACCAGAAAGATTACCGGATATTTGAACTTGTTTTTCATTCGTGATGATACGGCTCGCCCTTTATTATGGTGAATATGCGGTAGAGCTGCTCAAGGAAAACCACTCTGCAAAGTTGATGCGAGAATGTCATTTTTGAGAGCGAAACCATCTCTGTTGCACGCGCATATACGCCCTGGGAAAACCCATAGCTGCCACCTATCACAAAGGTAATATCTCTCGGGCTATATAAAAATTTTTTCTCCAGATGGCGGGCCCATTCCAGGGAGGTGAACTGCCTGCCGTGCTCGTCCAGCAGTATCACATCCTCTCCGGCGGCGATGTTTTTCAGTATCAGTTCGCCTTCCTTCTCCTTGATCTGCTCGCGGGAGAGGGCTTTTGCATTTTTCAGCTCGGGAATCTCCAGAATTGAAAACTTGCAGTAATGCACAAGGCGGCTGCGGTACTGCTCTATGCCTTGTTTCAGATATTGGGCCTCGGTCTTGCCGACCAAAATGAGACGGATATTCATTGCTGTGGTCTGGTTTTTGTTATATAACCCGTGTTGTAAAATACAAACTAAAGGTATGAAAAAATATCTGCTGATTACAATGTTGTTGCTCTCGACGGCTTTCAAATATGATGCCCGGGCCATCGACGACGGGGATGTATTCATTCCGATTGCAAAGTATATGGAGGCGGGCGATGCCGACAAGCTTTCGGTGTGGTTTGCAGACAATTTGCAGATAGACGTGATGGGCAATATCAACAATTGCACCCGCAACCAGGCCAAGCTCATTATGCGCAACTTCTTCACGAATTACACCCCCAAGGAGTTCAAGATAATGCACAAGAGCGGCCGGCCGCCCATGAACTACGCCGTGGCTAACCTGGATGCCGGAGGTTCGCAGTTCCGGGTGATTATCTTCGTAAAGACCGTAGAAGGACGCAACGAAATCCTTCAGATCAAGATAGAGGCGCAGTAAACATAAGATTTAAGAGATTATAAAATGAGCAACGGCTGTCGGAAGGTCTCCGGCAGCCGTTGATTATTTGTTCGGGTGTGGAAATTACTCTTTCACGCGCTCGCCGTAGGAACGGTCCACGGTGTTTACGCGGATCTTGTCGCCCTGGTTGATGAACAGGGGAACCATAAGGGTTGCGCCAGTCTCCAGGGTGCACTCCTTGAGGGCGTTGGAAGAAGCGGTGTCGCCCTTGACAGCGGGCTCGGTGTAGGTCACCTCAAGCTCTACA
>CACXHG010000123.1 GCA_902767355.1 uncultured Bacteroidia bacterium | reverse complement strand
CAAGATGGGCGATGTGATAGCCCGGCGCTACGGCCTGAGGGCCTATTGCGCCAAGAATGCCAGGGAGCTGAAAACGCATTATGCCAAAGCCATTTTCGACCTTCTGAATGCCTGCTATGCCGATCTTTACGGTTTTTCTCAGTTAAGCGAGCATCAGATAGACAAATACGTCAAAGACTATATTTCGTTTGCGGACTTCGGCCTTATCCCGATGATTTTCAACGAGCAGAACGAGTTGGTGGGCGTGGCGATCATGATTCCGTACCTGGCGAAAGCGCTTATCAAATGCCGCGGCAAGCTGTTCCCCTTCGGCTGGTTCCATCTGCTCAAGTCGCTCTATATCAAGCACGACGATACAGTGGAGTTCCTGCTGGTGGGCATCCGCCCCGACTACCAGAACAAAGGCGTCAATGCGCTGTTGGTGACAAGTCTTTACCCCGCCCTCAAGAAAAGGGGCTTCGTGAAGGCCGAGACCAACTGCAACCTTGTGGACAACGACAAGGTCATTAACCTGTGGAGCCATTTCCCCCACGAAGTGCACAAGAAACGCCGCGCATACATTAAAGATATCTAAACTATGGGATTGCTGAACATGCGGCGTTACAACAACGCCAACAGCGGCTGCCGCCCCGGATGCGGCTGCCTCATTTTCATTCTGCTGGCCCTGCTCATCGGCTATGCCATGATGAACTTCTTTGGCGGTGCACTGCCCAAAATAACCCTGCCCGGAGGCTCCAAGATAGAATACCCCGGCTCGGGAAGCGGCGGAAACCAGAGCGACGATGGCTTCGACTTCGAGCGCGACAGCAAAGGCGGCAACACCATCGACTACAACAACAAGTTGAACAAGGGTCTCCCGGACGACAAGGAGAAGGACATGCGTTCGATGGATATATAATTATTGAGCAAGATGGCTAAAAAGTGGCTGTTCGGTTTTTTGGGCTGGGCCTTCTTCGGGCCCCTGGGCGCTCTGGTAGGTTTTCTGGCCGGAAGCGTGTTTGACGCCTTTTCCGGCGCCCAGATAGGCGACGGCAGCGACAGCTGGACTGGGGGCGGCACAACTTACACACGCCGCAGCTATCCCGGCGGCACCGGCAGTTCCACGTCTTCTTCCGACTGGCGCACAGGCCAGCGAAACAGCTTCATGATGAGCCTGCTGGTGCTCTCTACCGCAGTGATAAGGGCCGACGGCAAGCTCAGCAGCGCCGAACTGGCGAGCGTAAGAAGCATGATACGAAACAACTTTGGCGAGCAGGCTGCAAGCGAGGCCGAGAGCATAGTGCGGCAGCTGATGGCCAAGGACATCAATATCTATTCTGTGGGCGCGCAGATACGCACCTACATGAATTATTCGCAGCGTCTGCAGCTGTTCCAGTATCTGGTGCAGCTGGCCCAGTGCGACGGGATGGTGCCCGCAGAGCTGGAAGTGCTGGATTCCATTGCCTCGGCCATAGGCCTGAGCAATACCGACCGCGACTCGCTGCTGAACATGTATCGCCAGAGCCAGGATTCGGCCTACAAGGTGCTGGGCATAGAACCCACCGCCACCGACGAAGAGGTGCGCAAAGCCTACAAGCGCATGGCTCTCAAATATCACCCGGACAAAGTCGCCACCCTTGGCGCAGACGTGCAGAAAGCTGCAGAAGAGAAATTCAAGAAAGTGCAGCAGGCCTACGAACAAATCAAGAAAGAGAGGGGTCTCTAAACTCATACAGCAATGAAACAGCTCATCACACACTTCACAGACAACGACTTATACACTTTCTCCTGCCAGTACTACGTGCTGGAGAAATATCCCAGGGCCGAGGTGGAATACACCTTCATAGACCGCAACGGCACCATTTACCCCAAGGGTTTCGACGCCCTGCTGCAGGAGCAGGTCAATTATATGGCCAACGTGGTCATCACAGACGAAGAGATAGAGTATATGAAGGTCAAATGCTACTGGCTTCCGCTCTGGTTCTTCACCTACCTGCGCGGCTACAGGTTCAAGCCCCGCGAGGTAAACATCTCGCAGGACGAAGTCGGCCATCTGGCGATAACCGTGCGTGGCAAATGGTTCTCCACCATCATGTGGGAGATGCCGCTGCTCAGTTGCATTTCCGAGTTGATGCACACCATCAACGGCGATCTGGACCGCTACGATCCCGTTCTGGAGCAGGAGCGCGCCTGCCAGAAGTCAGAGCAGATATTCGGCGCCGGCCTGGTGCTGGGCGACATGGGTACCCGCCGCCGCCTGAGTTTCGACCATCAGGACATGGTGGTCCGCACTATGGCAGAAGTCTATGCTTCCAGGCAGTGGCCCGGCAAGTTCACCGGCACCTCCAATGTCTGGCTGGCCATGAAATACAATCTGCCCTGCCTGGGCACCATGTCGCACCAGCTCATCTCCTTCGAAGAGAACGTGAGCGGTGTGTTCGAGTGCAACTTCAATGTGATGAAGAAGTTCTCCGATGTGTTCGACGGCGACAACGGAATCTATCTATACGACTGCTTTGGCGACAAGGTCTTCTTCAGCAACCTTTCCAAGCGCATGGCCATGATGTACAAGGGCTTGCGCGTGGACAGCGGAGTGGAGGAGGAGCAGACCGAGATGATAATAGAGAAATACAAGCAGCTGGGCATTGACCCAGCCTCCAAACAGGTGGTCTTCAGCAACGGGCTCAACATAGACCGCGCCATCGAGATCCACAAGTACTGCGCCGGAAGAGTGCAGGACTCCTACGGCGTGGGGACCTTCCTGACCTGCGACGTGACGGGCTGCAAGCCGTCCAACATCGTCATCAAGCTCACCAAGGGCCGCATCACCGAGCTGCGCGAGTGGCACGACTGCATAAAACTCTCCTGCGACAAGGGCAAGACCCTCGGCAACCCCGAGAAGTGCAAGTTTATCTTGAGCCAGATAGGTTAGCGGCTATTTGATTGCTGCAAATGCCTGTTCCATGTCCGCAATCAGGTCGTCGGTATTTTCGAGGCCGACGGAGAAGCGGATCAGGTCGGGCTGTACGCCGGCGGCGAGCAGCTGCTCGTCGCTGAGCTGGCGATGCGTGTGGCTTGCGGGGTGCAGCACGCAGCTTGCGGCGTCGGCCACATGGGTCACTATGTTTATCAGCTTGAGGCTGTCCATAAACTTGATGCTGCGCTCGCGGCCGCCCTTTATGCCGAAGCAGAGCACGCCCGAAGACTGGCCGTTTTTGAACTGTTTCTGCGCCAGGGCGTGATATTTGTCGCCGGGCAGGCCGGGATATTTGATCCAGGCCACCTCGTCTTTTGCCGAGAGATATTCCGCCATGGTCTGGGCGTTGCGGCAGTGGCGGTCCACACGGGCCTGCAGGGATTCCAGGCCGATATTGAGCAGATACGAATTGAAGGGCGAAGGGATGCTGCCCAGATCGCGCATCAGCTGCACTGTGGCCTTGGTGATAAAGGCGTTGCGTCCGAAGGTCTCGCTATAGGCCAGGCCGTGGTAGGATTCGTCGGGCTGAGTCATGCCCGGGAAGCGCTCGGCATTGGCCTGCCAGTCAAAGTTGCCGCTGTCCACGATGGCGCCGCCGACGCTGGTAGAGTGGCCGTCCATATATTTGGTGGTGGCGTGGGTCACAATGTCGGCCCCGAAGTCGAAGGGGCGGCAGTTGATGGGAGTGGGGAAGGTGTTGTCCACAATCAGGGGCACGCCGTGGCTGTGGGCGATGCGGGCGAACTTGGCTATGTCCAGCACATTCACGGCCGGGTTGGTGAGGGTCTCGCCGAAGAGCAGCTTGGTGTTGGGGCGGAAGGCCGCCGAAATCTCCTCTTCGCTGGCATCGGCATCCACGAAAGTGCACTCTATGCCCATCTTCTTGAGCGTGATGGCAAACAGGTTGAATGTGCCGCCGTAGATGGTGCTGGCGCTCACGAAATGGTCGCCGCACTCGCAGATGTTGAGCACTGCAAACAGGTTCGCGGCCTGCCCGGAAGATGTCAGCATGGCGGATGTACCGCCCTCCAGGGCCGCTATCTTGGCCGCCACGAAGTCGTTGGTCGGGTTCTGCAGCCTGGTGTAAAAGTAGCCGGCTTCCTTGAGGTCGAACAGATCTGCCATCTGCTCGCTGGTTTCGTATTTAAAGGTCGTACTCTGGTAGATGGGCACCTGGCGGGGTTCGCCTTTTTTGGGGTCCCAGCCGGCCTTGACGCACAAGGTCTCCGGGCTAAGCTTGCTAAGGTCTGACATCGTTTTGCTAGTCTTTGATAATATGAATGTCACGCTGCGGGAACGGAATCTCTATTCCGTTGGCGTTAAACGCTTTATATATTCTTTCTTTAATCTCGGGCACGAGCGTGAGCTTGTCCTTGGTCTTGAGCCAGACCTTGACGTCCAGATCCACGCTGCTGTCGCCAAAGTTGGACACCTGCACCACGGGCTGCTGCTTGAAGGCGCCGCCGTCCATGTCGGCCAGGCCCTCGAGTATGACTTCGCGGGCCTTGTCCACGTCGGTGCCGTAGCTCACGCCTACAGGTATCTTGCACAGCTCCCAGCTGTGGCTCTTGGTTATGTTCTTGAAATTCTTGGCAAAGAGCTGGCTGTTCAGAAAGGCGATGGTGCTGCCGTCCATGGTGTCCACCGTAGTGGTGCGCATGCCGACCTCGACAATGCGGCCGCGTATGCCGTCGCACTCTATATAGTCGTTCAGATGCACGCGGCCCATGAGCAGCGAAAGCCCGCAGAACACGTCGTTTATGGTGTCCTTGAGGGCGAAGCCGAGGCCCACGCCCAGGCCGCCGACGGCCGCCACGAGGGTCTGGCTGCTGATGTTGAACAGCTTCATCACTATCAGCGCGTACAGAAACCACACGAACATGCTGCCCAGGGTCACGAACAGCGGGATGGCCCCGGTGGTGTAGTTCTCTTTATAAATCTCTTTCAGGGCGGTTTTCACCATGTGCAGCAGCCAGATGATGGCAAATGCCAGGGCCACCAGGGTCAGCACGCTCGAGACGGTTATGGTGACTTTGCTGGTCATACCCGTCAGGTTGGTGTGCAGGATGCCCTCTGCCCAAGAGCGCATGCTGAACATCTGCGCCGCCCAGCGGAAGCTCACGGAAAAGGCTATCACGGTGACGATGGGCAGGATTAGCTTCTCCACCGTGGGGGCGAGCCAGAGGTCGCGGGCCTTGTTCTTGCGCTTTTTGTCGAAGTGCTTCACCACATAGTCCAGGCAGGCCACGGCCTGCAGGCAGGTCATGAGCACAATCCAGAAGATTATCAGCATCAGCGCCAGGAAGGTATATCCGGCCCAGGCCATCAGGCACATGACGCCGGTCACTATGCAGGTCAGCCAGAGGGTTACGCTGGAGAAGCGCTCTTCGAAATGGCCGTGGCGCGTCAGGGCCACGATCTGCCAGATGAAAGAGAGCAGCAGCAGGGGCGGGATAGTCAGGTTGATGATGTTGTTGCTGGCCAGCAGCAGGCGCTCCAGGATGAACACGAAGGCTGTGAGCAGTATAGGCAGGTAGCAGCGGAACATGCCCCAGGTCTGGCCGGCAGCAAAGCGCAGGGCTATGCTTATTATAAACGTGTCTATAATTATGACGCCGTAGAGGAACAGGTCTATTGAGGGCAGGATGTTGTAGCCCGACATGAAGGTGTGGCAGGCAAACCAGGCTATCACCACAAAGAGAGAGATGGCGATGGCGGCCGTGACAAAGCCTTTCTTGGCAAGTATGCTCTCCCTGCGGAAGCGCGCGGGCAGGAAACGGCCCATGAGCAGCAGCGCCACCAGGATAGAGAAGATGGCTATGCTGCCCAGGGTGATCATCATCACCAGGTTCTCGCGGAGAGTGGTCTTGTTGGCCCCGTCGCCTATTTTATTCTCCGCCATGTCGGCCTTGACCTTGTCTATATAGGAGCCCAGGTTGCCCAGTATGGTCAGATAGGAGTCGCCGCCTGTCATGAACACATTGTGGCGTATGCTCTCGAAGCGGCCGGCATTGTATTCCGCCATCTCATTCATGCGGCTGGCAGCGGCCTCGTACATTTCGTCGTTGGCATAGATCTGCTGCTGCAGCTCGTCCAGGCGCTCTTTTATCTCGCCGCAGATGGTCACGCACTGCTGCCGCGCCTCTTCGCCCTTGGTGGTGAGGCTGCGCTTGTCTATGCGCCCCAGCAGGTCTTCCAGGCGGCCGTAGCGCTCTATGTCGGTGTCAAAGCTGGTTTTCCACTTCTCGAAAGGGTGCTGGTTCTTGCGGAAGTCGGCCATCAGGTCCTCCAGATTCTGGCAGGCCTGGCTCAGGCCGAACAGGCGGTTCTCCTGCTGGGTGTAGAGCACGATAGAATACTCCTGGCACTCGTGCATGCCCTTGTTCATCTTGGCCCAATACTCGGCGCGCTGGGCCTCGTATTGCGAGATATTGTATTCCAGATTGGCGCGGTAGGCCTGCAGGTCGTCGTAGAGCTCCTTGACCGTCAGGTCCATATTCTTCTCTTTTACAACCGCAAAGACCGGCGAGAACGCCGCAAATATCAGTAGGATGGCAGTAATGATCTTTTTCATCTGCAAAGAATGACAGTTGGTGCGAAGATAATAAAAATTGCTAATTTTGAGGGCTAAATGCACTGATATGAAGATTCGCTCCATACTGCTGCCGCTGGCGGCAATCATTATATGCGCGGCCTGCTCTTCAAGCCCGCAGCTAAATTCAAGCAATATAGACCAGGTGGTCAAGGCAATGACCCGGCAGGAAAAAGTCTCCCTGCTGCTCAGCTGCGCACCCGCTTCCGGCACCGACAGCAGCGCCCGCTTTTTAAAGACCGCCGCGATAGAGCGCCTGGGCATCCCCGCCATCACCCTGGCGGATTTCGACACGGTAGAAAGCCTGTCCGGCGTCGATTTTCCCTCGCCGCTGATGCTGGCCGGCAGTTGGGACAAAGCCCTGATAGAAGAGGTCTATGCCTGTGAGGGGCATCTGGCCGCCGATGCCGGGGTAGATGTGCTCATGGAGCCTTCGCTGAACATAATCCGCAACCAGCTTGCCGGCAATACCGCCCGGAATTATTCCGAGGATCCGGTTGTCAGCGGCAAGACGGCTGCGGCCGCTGTTCGCGGCATAACCTCCGCCGAAACTGCCTCTGCAGTCAAATATCTGGCCGCCGCCAATCAGACCATGTACGGCGACCGCTTCGACGCCTGCGTCTCTGCCCGGACCCTCCGGGAGATATATCTCAAAGGTTTTGAGCTGGCGCTCGGCAAATCTTCGCCCGCTGCGGTGGTGGCTGCCGGCAACAAGCTCAACGGCACCTATGCCGCCGCCAATAAGGACCTGCTGACCGGCTTGCTGAGGGACGAATACAAATTCGAAGGGGCGGTGATAGGGCATTCTTCAGCCGACGACTTTGCGCCCAAGGCCATCGAGGCCGGCAGCAGCCTGCTCTGGGGCGCCACCGAGGCCGCTCGGGACACCCTGCTGGCCTATCTGGAAGACGGACGCCTGAGCGCTGCGGCACTCGACAGCAGCGTGCGCGCCGCGCTCAAGATGATAGTCGGCACGCGCTCTTTCCACCAGCCACAGGAAGGCCAGGAGCATCCCGAACCCGATTTTGCCGCCACCAGCCGCAAGGCTGCCGCAGAGAGCATCATCCTTCTGGAGAACCGCTACAATGCCCTGCCCCTGATAGACTCGCTTGGCGAAAGCGTGGTTGTGTTTGAAAGCTGCACCGACTCGCTCTACGCCATCAAGCCCGCCCTCGAAAGGGAGCTGGCCGCCGCCGGTATCGAAATCGCCGGCAGCCGCGACTCGGCCGACATCGCACTGGTGGTTATCAGCCGCCGCGCAAAAGGCTGCGACCGTAAGGTAGAAAGTTTCGAGCTGAGCGCAGAAGAGAAGTCTCTTATCGAGAATACCTGCCGCGAATATCAGGACGACGACAAATTCGTGGTAGCTCTGCTGAATATAGACGCCCCCGTAGAAACCGCATCTTGGAAAGAACTGCCGGATGCCATCCTGCTCGCATTTGAAGGCGGCAGTCAGATCGCCGGGGCGGTGAGCGACATCATCACCGGCAAGGTGACGCCTTCCGGCAAACTGACCCTGACGCTGGCAGACAACTACATAGACTTCCCGTCGGCCAGAAACTTCCCCGTGAGGGTGCACCGGCCCGACGGGCAGCACCCGCATGTGAGAGATACCTCCCGCAGGCCGCGTTTCGGCGGTCCCGGGGCCGGATTCTGGAGCGGTCGCCAAAGACCCGACTCGCTGCGGGGTCGCATGCCGCGCCGCAGCCGTTCCGGCTTCATGCCTCAGATGGACTCCGCCACGGCAGCCAAACGCGGTCAGCGCAACATAGACTACACCGTTTATCAGGAGGGCATTTTTGTCGGCTATCGCTTCTTCTCTTCGTTTGAGCGGGAAGTGTCCTATCCCTTCGGCTATGGCCTGAGCTACACCGAATTCGAATACGGCGAGCCGGACGTGATTCTCAAGCGCAACTCGATGCGCGTGTTTGTCCAGGTCAGCAATGTCGGCAAATATCAGGGCAGGGAAGTGGTGCAGCTTTACGCCGTCACCCCCGAAGGTTCCCTGGACAAGCCGCTGATGGTGTTGCTGGATTATAAGAAAACGCCGCTGCTGGCTCCGGGGCAGAGCTGCACGGTGATGTTCGACGTGCCGCTGAAGGCCTTCGCATCTTACAACAGCGCCTCCGCCGCCTGGATGGTAGATGCAGGTTCTTATATCCTCAAGATAGGCTCCAGCGTGGCAGACATCCGCAGCGAAGCCGCCGTGGTGCTCGACGACACCTACAGCTGGCGCACCGGCGATGTGCTCCAGCAGCAGTATCCCATCAACGAGCTGCATCTGCGCCGCTCCATATTCCGCGAAAGGGCCCGAATGCGTGGTCCCCAGGCCGATTCTATCCCGCAGCAGACAGCGCCCGCTGCCGCTGCGCCCGACAGCGCCAAAGGCTTGCTTAAGTAAAATAATATCTGTACTTTTGCGCACCGTTTGCGGATAAGGGAAGTCAGGTGAAAGTCCTGCGCAGTACCCGCTGCTGTAAGTTCCATCCATTATCTTGTCCGGGCACTCTTGCCACTGGCCTCCAAGGCCGGGAAGGCGTCCGGCCAAGCGAGAACAAGCCAGAAGACCTCCCGCATAGGTTTTATGTTTAATAATGTACGTGGCACTTACATTTTTAAAATCTTTAAATATGAAAACTGTTATCAAGATTTTCACTCTTGCAGCGGCAAGCACAATGCTGCTGGCTTCCTGCGTCAAATCCCCCAAAACCGTGACCCTGGACTTTGAGGGCGCTTCCTGGGACGCACTTATCGACAACCCCCAGTATGGCGGCAAACTCATGTACGGCACCTACGATGCTGCTACCTACACATGGAATGTAGATAAAAACTACACCTGGGCAGACGGCAACACCATGCTTGAATTCCAGGGATTCCCTGAGAGTTGGGGCTCCGTTTCTTATTCCAGCGGCGGAGAGGCTATCTCCAATTATGTCACTGCCGACTACAACAAGAAAGGCTACGAGAATCAGCTCGAAATCCCCATCGCTCCCGCCAGCGGCAAGAATTTCGCCGTCCATTTCGGCAGCGCTGACCCCACTACCAAAGCCATCAGCACCACTCCGCTGTATCCTACGCTCAAATTCTCCGACAATCAGCCGCGCGTAATCAAGAGCATGGATATCTGCCTGACCAACTATCTTATCAACTCTTGCGTAAATGGTGACGGTTACTTCGGCCCCATCAGCGGCGAAACCGCCATCTATGCAAAGGCCATCGCTTTTGATGCCACCGGCAAAGCTACCCTCGCTTCCACCATCAAGCTTATAAGCGGTGCAGATGTAGAGGCCTACAAAGCTGGCAGCAAGAAGTTCGAATGGAAGAAATGGGATCTGAGCGAGCTCGGCGCCACCTGCGGCCTTATCCTGACCGTCAACGGCACCGCCGACTGCTACGGAGAATACGGCTTCAACGCCCCCGCATATTTCGCATACGACAATGTCGTGGTAGAAATGCCTGCAGAGTAATTAGCTGACAATATATTTATGAAAAGACTTTGTCCGCTATCACTTGCCGCCGCAGCCATTCTGGCCTGCACAGCCTGCAACTATCACAAGGTGATAGAGAGGGAATCCCTGGGAGAATATTTCCGTATGCCCCAGGAAACCAGCAATGTGTATGCGGACAAAGTTTTTGAATATACTCCGGCTCCCGGGCAGTTCATCGGCGAGCCGACAATCACTGAATATCCCATACGTACCCCCGAAGCGGCCTGCGCCTGGGCCAAGGACAGGCTCGACGGCAAGAAGTTTGTCTCGCTGGGAGGCTTCGGAGGCTATATCGTGGTCGGTTTCGACCACAGCATCGTGGCCATGGACGGTTACGATTTTGCCGTTTACGGCAACGCCGTCTCCGGCGGCAGCGAGCCCGGCATAGTCTGGGTGATGCAGGACGCCAACGGCAACGGGCAGCCCGACGACGTTTGGTATGAGCTCCGCGGCAGCGAATCTTTCGCGCAGGACGTGATACGGCCCTACAGCGTGACCTACTACCGTCCCGACGGCCCCGGCCAGGACGTCCGCTGGAGCGACAGCGAGGGCGCCGAAGGCACCATAGACTATCTTGGGGCCTATCACAAGCAGGACAGCTACTATCCCGGCTGGATAACGGCCGACCAATATACCCTCACGGGTACGCGCCTGAAGGCGCATAACTTTGACCAGTCCGGCAACGGCAGCATGTGGATCAATCCCGACTACGCATGGGGCTATGCCGACAACTTCGGCAGCACTTACTTCTGCATTCGCGATGCCGCCGATCCCAGCGGCAATCCTGTGGAACTGAAGTATATCGATTTCATCAAAGTCCAGACCGCCCTTAACACCAAGAGCGGCTGGATAGGGGAGAATTCCACCGAAGTGCTCGGCTTCGAAGACCTCTCCATCAACTTTTATCTCTCCCTCCCTTGAGAAAGCTGGCGGCCATATTAAGCTTGCTGCTGACCCTGTCCGCCTGCATGGAATACGGGCCGCGGGAAGAAGAGACTTTCAGCATAGATCTGGCCCAAAAGGGCCTTTTTGTGCTTAATGAGGGCAATTATATGTACGGCAACGCTTCGCTGTCGTATTACAACCCCGCTTCCGGCGAAGTCCAGAACGAGGTGTTTGCCCGCAGCAACGCCTTCCCGCTGGGAGACGTGGCCCAGTCCATGACCATCCACGGCGGTCTTGGCTGGGTGGTGGTGAACAATTCCGGAGTCATCTTTGCCATAGACCTCGCCAGCTTCCGTGAAGTGCGCCGCATCACCGGCTTCACGGCACCCAGGTATATCCATTTCGTCTCGGAGCGCAAAGCCTATGTCACCCAGATCTGGGACCCGAGGATTTACATAGTGGACCCCGTTGAATGCCGCATAACCGGCTATATAGAAACCGGGATGGATTTCGAGACCGGCTCCACCGAAATGATGGTGCAAACAGGCGGTTATGTATATGTAAATTGCTGGTCCTACCAGAATTGCATACTCAAGATAGACTCATCTACAGATGCCGTTGTGGCACGCCTGGAGGTAGGCATCCAGCCTTCGGCCATGGTAAAAGACGCCGCCGGCAAACTCTGGACAATGACCGACGGCGGCTATGAGGGCAGTCCCTACGGCTGGGAGCCTGCCACGCTGTCGAGAATAGATCCGGAGACTTTCAGCATAGAAAAGACCTTCCGCTTTCCGGCGTCAAGCCAGCCGCGAATGCTTACAAGCAGCGGCGACGGGAAAACCCTATATTGGATAAACGGGGGCGTTTACCGCATGGATTCATCTTCCGACGCCCTGCCCGTGGAGCCGGTAGTGGCCCAGCACGGCACCATTTTCTACTCCCTGACCATAGACCCGCTCAGCGGCGAAATCTATATCGGAGACGCCATTGACTATACCCAGAGCGGGGTAGTGCTGCGATATTCGCCCGACGGGCAGTTATTGGGCAGCTTCGATGTGGGCGTCAACCCGGGCAACTTTTGCTGGAGGGCCGCACAATGAGACCCGCAAAGTTCATACTGCCCGTTTTGATGGCAATGCTCGCGGCCACGCATTCTGCCGGCGCCCAGAACGAATGGTGGAACAACGACCCCTCGTATGTCACACCCATAGAAGAAGCCGCCGTGGTGGCCCGGCGTCCGCTGGGCGAGATTGGCCAGCAAAAAACGGAGCTGGACTCGGCCGCCCTCAAGCTCACCGTGTCGCAGTCCATGGCCGACGTGCTGACCTTCAACAGCTCCATCTTCGTGAAGCAATACGGCCGCGGCAGCCTGTCCACGGTGTCTTTCCGGGGCACTGCAGCCTCCCACACGCAAGTCACCTGGAACGGGATGAAAATCAACTCCCCGATGCTCGGAATGACCGACTTCAGCATGATCCCATCTTTCTTTACAGACAAGGCTTCGCTTCTGCACGGCTCGTCTTCCCTGGCTGTGGCCGGCGGCGGCCTTGGCGGGGCAGTCCTGCTGGCGACCGCGCCGGAGCAGGCCAGGGGGTGGCAGCTGGACGCAGTCCTCGGGGCCGGTTCTTTCTCTACCTGGGACGGCTTTATCAAGCTCGGCTGGGGCAACTCGCGCTGGCAGCTGGCTACCCGCGCAGCCGGCACTCTGAGCAAAAACGACTTCACATACAGGAATTACAAGAAAAAAGAATATACCTACGATGCAGCCGGCATACCCACCGGCAGCTACTATCCCATAGACACCAACCGCTGCGGGAGCATCCGCGATGTGCACCTGATGCAGGAAGCCTATTATAAGACCGATGCCGGGGACCGCCTGAGCCTGAATGCCTGGTGGACATCCTCGGTCAGAGGAGTGCCCCTGCTCAGCGTAGATTACCGGCAGGGTTCAAGCTACACCAATCTGCAGAGCGAAAACACCTTGCGGCTTGTCTGTGGATGGAACCATACAGGCCAGAAGTGGCTCCTCGACGCCAAGGCCGGCTGGCTGCATACCAGCCAGGGCTACGACTTTGCCCGCGACAAAGGCAACGGGACCATGGCCAAGATGATAGAGAGCCGCAGCCTCATAAACACCTTTCACGCCGCCGCCCAGGCCAAATGGTTCGCGGCCGACCATCTGATGGTAGAAGCCCAGCTGGCCGCGTACCAGCATTTTGTAAAGAGCCAGGACCGCAACGCCATTTCCAGGGCGGCCGGCGATGCCGGCGGCGGCCGCAAGATCGCAATCGGCTACGAAGAGGGCCGCTTCGAGTCCAGCGCCTACATATCGGCCAAATGGAGCCCCAGCCGCAGACTTGGGATTTCGGCTGCAATCAGGGAAGAACTCTACGGCGAATCGCTGTCTCCCATCATCCCGGTGCTGAACCTTGACTGGCTGCTGACAAACGATCTGACGCTCAAGGCGTCCGTCAGCAGAAACTTCAGGTATCCTTCCCTGAACGACCTGTACTTTTTGCCCGGAGGCAATCCGGACCTGCTGCCGGAGAGCGGCATCAGCTACGACGCCGGCCTGTCTTACTACAAGATTCGCCCGGACAGATGGGTCATAAAGGCTTCGGCAAGCTGGTTCGATTCTTACATAGACAACTGGATTGTGTGGATACCTACTTTCAAGGGATATTGGACGCCCCGCAACGTGCTCCAGGTTCATGCCTACGGCATCGAAAGCAGGGCGGAGGGCAAATACAAGTTATCCAGGGACTGGATGCTGGAAGGCAGCGGCAACTTTGCCTGGACGCCGTCTATAAACCACGGCGACCCGGCTGACTGGGCAGATGAGGCAATAGGGAAGCAGCTGGTATATGTGCCTCGCTTCAGCGCCTCTGCAACCGGAGCCCTGGCATACCGCAGCTGGCGCCTGAGCTACAAGTGGTGCTGGTACAGCGAACGCTACACCACCAGCGACAACGACATGGCCACCCGCATAGGCCGCGTGCTGCCGTACTTTATGAACGACATCGTGCTGGAGAAGAAATTCGGACTGCGCCGCACATCACTGTCGCTGAAACTTGCCGTGAACAATATCTTCAACGAAGAATACGAGTCTGTACTGAACCGGCCGATGCCCGGCCGAAACTACGAAGTGTTTATTGAAATAACCCCTGATTTCAGCAAATAAATCAATGAATTGCCTAAAGTTTAAAATAGCTCTTTTTGCCGCTGCTGCGCTATTTGTGGCACAGCTTGCGCCTGCATGCAACTCCGGGGCAAAAAAGGTCCTGACCGAAGCCGACAAGGTGGACAGCCTCCATTATGCACAAGGCCTTAAAATATCTTATTTCAAAGACTTTACCCAGGTTACCTTAAGAGACCCTTGGGATACTCTGAAACAGCGTAAGAATTATATTCTGGCAGAGCGCAAGCTGCTGGAAGCCCAGCCCAAGCTGAGAGACTCCCTGGCAAAGCTGGGAATATTGATTGCCACTCCCGCCGAACGGGCTGTGATTTACACATCTGTACACGCCGCAATGGCCGAGCAGCTGGGCATGCTGGACAAGGTATGCGGGGTGTGCGAACCTGAATACATCACTTCAGATGAGATACTCAGAAGGGTTGAAAACCAAACTATTGCAGACTTAGGGCAATCCACCTCTCCGAACGTAGAGAAGATTATTTCACTGAATACGGATGTAATCATAGCATCACCTTTTGAAAACAGCGGCTACGGCGCAGCCGAGAAGCTGGGTATCCCCATCATAGAAGCCGCCGACTATATGGAGCACCATCCGCTCGGCCGCACCGAGTGGGTCAGATTCTATGGCCTGGTGTTCGGCTGCCGGGAGCGGGCCGACTCTCTTTTCAGGGAAACCTGCAATCGCTACAATGCTCTTAAAGAGGCCTGTGCAAGCGTCACCGAAAGGCCGACTGTAATACTGGAGCGGAAGTGGGGGCAGACCTGGGCTGTGCCTGCGGCGGGCAGCTACGTCGGCTGCCTGCACCGCGATGCGGGTGCAAACTATATTTTCAGCGAAATCACAGGCGCCAGCAGCATGCACAAGAGCTTCGAAGAGGTGTTCGAGCGTGGGTGCAAGGCCGATTTCTGGCTGCTCAAGTTCAGCTCGAAAGGCAATATGAGCTATGCCGACCTCAAGCGGGAGTACCAGCCATATTCCAACTTCGACGCCTATAAAAACCACAGAATCTTTGGGTGTAACACACTTGTTTCTACATATTACGACGACATCACGCTCCATCCGGACCAGATTCTAGCCGACCTGATCCACATATATCATCCGGAACTGGTCCCGGACCACAAGCCAAAGTATTATTTCCCTCTCAGCGAAGAATAGACCATTTCTGCCACTTTAGGGCCGAATATGCGCCCGAATATGTCGGTTTCAAGCAGTTCGTCCGCCGTGCCGCATTCGACCTTTTTGCCGGCCGAATCGGCCACCCAGAGCATATCGGCGCTGCGCAGGGCAGTGTCAAGGTCGTGGGTAGAGAGGAGTATGGTCTTGGACTGCTCGTGAGCCAGATTAGAGAGCAGGTCCATGGTCTCTATGCGGCTCTTGACATCCAGAAAGGCCGTAGGCTCGTCCAGGATAATCACCGGGCACTGCTGTGCAAGAGCCTTGGCTATAAACGCCTTTTGCCGCTCTCCGTCGCTGAGCTGGGCGAGTGCGTTATTGGCTTTATGGCTGATACCTACCGCATTAAGGGCGCTATTTATAGCATCGATATCACTGTCTTTAAGCTTCCCGAGAAAATCTGTATGGGGATAACGCCCCATGGAAACCAGGTCGAAAACGCTCATTCCGCCGGCAGAGGTACGCTCGGTGAGCACCACACCCACAATTGTCGCCAGACGGCTGCGCTGATAACTGCCAAGGCTCTTTCCCATCACGGCGACATCGCCTTCCAGGGGCTTCAAGAAGCCGCACAGTGTCTTGAGCAGGGTGGATTTGCCCGCACCGTTGAGTCCCAGCAGCGCAATCATCTGCCCCGAATGCATCTGCAGGTTCAGACCGGTATACAACGGCTTGGTATAACCAATTGATAAATTGCGTGTTTCTACCGTTACCATAATCTTTAATTAAAGTAATGCAGATTCTTGCGGTTCATTATCACATATATGATGATCGGAGCTCCGACAATAGAGGTCACGGCGTTGAGCGGAAGTGGACCGCTGCTTGAAGAAAGGTTGGTCAAAAGATTGCACAGCAGCGCAATGACACTTCCTAAAAATATGGTTGCCGGCACCAGGCTGCGGTGGTTGCCGCCGCCGAGAGTGAGCCGGGCGATATGGGGCACCGCCAGGCCAATAAAGGAGATGGGGCCGCAGAAAGCGGTCACGGTAGCGGTCAAAAGCCCTGTGACCAGGAGTATCGCCAACCTCGCCCGGCGCACATTCACACCAAGATTTTCTGCATACGAATCTCCGAGCAACAGCGCATTAAGCGGCTTTACCAAAAGCAAAGATGCAACAAGCCCGACTAACGAAAACGACACGAACCAAGGGAGCTTGTCCACAGAGACGCTGCCAAAATCTCCCATGCCCCACATGACATACTGGTGCACCTTGTCGGCCGAAGCGTTGAAATTGAGTATCGAGATGGCCGAAGACGCCAGGTAGCCCACCATAATGCCTATTACCAGCAACATCACATTGTTGTTGATTTTATGGGAGAACCATATAATCACCGCAAGCACTGCTGCAGCTCCTATAAATGCCGCGGCAATGGTGGTGATATAGCTGGTGGTGGAGATATAGAGCATCGCCAGCGCCACTCCGAGGTTGGCACCGTCGCTGATGCCGAGTATCGACGGGCCTGCAAGCGGGTTTTTAAAGAGTGTCTGCAGCTGAAGGCCACTCACCGCAAGCGCAGCCCCGCCCAGCAGAGCCGTCACGGCCTGCGGCAGCCGGGACTGGAGTATAATCTGATTCCAACTCTGCTGCTGCGACAGTTTGCCCAGCAGAATCCGGAACGCTTCCCCTATGGGGATCTTGACCGGCCCTGCCACCAGATTGGCCAGGAAAAGCACTATCAGGGCCAGCGCTATCACTGCCGCCACCAGCGGTCCCTTTCTGCTGTCAGGCCTCATCCTGCTTGTCTTTACGGCTGCGCCAGCCGAGGTAGCTGAGATATGAGATGACGCCCAGGAATATTATCAGTACGGCGTGTATCTCGTGATTCAGGGTGGAGAACAGTATTCCGGTATCCCAACTGTAGCCATACATGCCCAGCGCCGCCGACACCAGATAGTGATATGCCCCGATTCCGCCCGGCACCGGCACCACCGAAGCCAGGTTGCCTACCATCGACAGGAAGGTGGCGTCGGCCAGGTCAAGCCCGTCCAGGGTCGGCATAGCCTTGATGATGCAGTAGCACATCAGTATATACATGAACCAGATGAAGAAAGTGGTGATGGCCACCAGAAACTTGTTGCGGCTCTTGCTGAAAGCCATGATTCCGACCCAGAACCTGGACAGGGAATCGGCTATGCGGCCGCAGAAGCGGCTCTTTGTGCGCAGCCTGAATACCAGTATTATAAATGCCGCCACCGCCGCCAGCACCAGGGCCACAATCCACCAGATGCCGGCAGAGGCCATTGGCTCCAGCACCTTCTCTGTAAAATATGTCCCGAAACGGTCCCACTGCAGTATAAGGGAGGCTGCCAGTATCACTATCAGGGCAATCGCATCCCAGATACGCTCGCAGAACATGGTGCCCAGGGCCTTGTCGAACTCCAGTTTCTTGGTAGAAATCAGGCCGCAGCGCAGCACCTCGCCCGAACCAGGCAGCGCCACGCTTGCCAGATTGCCTATGTTGTTGGCGTCCCATATCCTCAGATAGCTTATGCTGTCGTCGAAGGGATTGAGAAGTTCTTTCCAGCGGATGGTGCGCCCCACGAGTGCGAGCACGGAGAACACGATAAACAACACCACCCAGAGCCAGCGCGTCTGCCCGAGACCTTCGAGAAACACCTTCCAATCTACCTTGCGAAAGGCAAGATACACCAGAAGGACGGCCAGTGCAGTGAACAGGACATACTTGACTACCTGAAACAATTTGCTATTCGATTTGCCCATATAAGCATGCTTTGAGTGCAAATTTAGTAATAATAGGCAAGTCGGCAAAGCGCCGCACATAAAAAGAAACGCCCCGCTAAAGGGGCGCTTCGAAGTGTATTATGGACTTGCCTTGCTTATCTGCGACGGCCGGCGGAGCTGCTGCTGGCGGCGCTGCGGGTGGTTGTGGAAGCGGAGCGGGCAGGGGTGGCGACGGCGCGTACCGAATTGTTGGTGTTGCGGGTCACATTTGCCGGCCTTGCCGCGGGCTTGTTGGCGTTGCCGCCGTTGTTGGGTTTAACCGCAGGGCGGTTGGTGTTGCCCCCGTTGTTGGGCTTCATGGCAGGACGGTTGCTGTGAGCACTGCCGTTGTTGGGCTTAACCGCAGGCTTGTGGGCATTGCCACCGTGATTGGGCTTGACGTCGGGCCTGTTGTGGGCTCCGCCATTTTTGTGGCCGGGATTGTAAACCGGGTCGTGACGGCCGATGCGGTTATCGGCAAAATGCCTGTTGTTGTGGGGCGCCTTGTGGTAATGGCGGTTGCCACGGTAGTGCGCATAATGTTTGGGCGCGGGCCTGTAGAAACGGGTGTGTGCATAGTAATCGTAGATTGCAAAATGCAGGACATTGTTTCTGTAAACTACCGGACGGTAGAAGTATTCAGACTCCAGGAAGCGGCGGTACTGCCAGCTGGTGAGAACGTATCCGAGCTCATTTGCGCGACGGTTCCAGTAGATCCCGAGGATATCGGAAGTACCAACGAGGCTTGCAAAGTAGTCGAAGTTGATTTCATAAACGGCCTCGTACTGATAATCTGTAAGATCCAGCTCATAGGCCATCTTATCGGTGAGGAAGAGCGCCTCCTGGCGTGCTCTTGCGGTGGACATTGCGCTTGCCTCAAAAACTGTGGCCGTGAGAAGCGCAACTGCTGTGATGAGAAACTTTTTCATGGCTATTAGTTTTATAGGGTTAGTACTCACTTATCCATAAGAACAAGGAGCGTGCCAAAACCCAAAATCGCAGGCACGAACACTTGTGGCGCGTTGCGAAGCGTTTCGTTTCGGGCACTTACAATCCTTAAGCGGAGTGGCTGTGGCAAGGGTTGCACGATTGACGGGGAATGACTAACTTAGCGCAAAAGAATTTTTAACCTTTTTAGTCCAATGAGCAAGAAAACACTTTCTCCTGCAGTGGCGATACTCTACACCTTCTTCGTGATGGGGTTCTGCGACATCGTCGGTTTCGCCACTTCCTATGCAAAGACCGACTTCGGCCTGAGCGAAACGCTTGCGGGCTTCATCCCGTCGGCGGTTTTTATCTGGTTCCTGCTGCTGAGCGTTCCCACGGCCCTGCTGATGAACAAGATCGGCCGCAAGAACACCGTGCAGCTGAGCAACGCCGTGACTTTCGTGGGCATGCTGCTGCCTTTTATCAGCTACACTCTGCCGGTCTGCCTGATAGGTTTTGCCCTGATAGGCATAGGTAACACCATCCTGCAGGTTTCCCTGAACCCGCTGCTGAGCAATGTGGTCAAGGGTGACAAACTCACCAGCAGCCTCACCGCAGGCCAGTTGATCAAGGCCGTGTGCTCGCTCACTTCGCCCTATATCGCACTGTTTGCGACCAATGTGCTGGGCGGGTGGCACTATGCATTCCCCATATTCGCCGGTCTCACGCTGCTGAGCGGCCTGTGGCTGATGCTGACCCAGATTCCCAAGGAGGAGAGGGATGAGCAGGCTCCCGCCGGCCTTAAGGAGACCTTCCAGATTCTGAAAGATCCCACCATCCTGATGCTTTTCTTAGGGATTGTGTTCGTCGTGGGTGTGGATGTCGGTTCCAACACCGTCGCCCCCAAACTGCTCATAGAGCGCCTTGGCCTGGCAGAAGCGCAGGCCGGCCTCGGCTCAAGCGCATACTTCCTTGGCAGAACGGTGGGCGCGCTGCTGGGCACCTTCCTGCTGATGAAGCTCAACGACCGCAAATACTTCTTCTGGAATATACTTGCTGCAGTTGCAGCGCTGGTGGCACTTTTCTTTGTCAAGAGCCAGTTCGGCATCGTGGCACTGCTGGCGGCCATAGGTTTCACCTGCTCCTGCATCTTCACCATCATTTTCTCTGCGGCAATGCAGGCCCGTCCCGACAAGACCAACGAGATTTCCGGACTGATGATTACCGGCATCGTGGGCGGTGCAATCATCCCGCCGCTGATGGGTTTTGCAACGGACAAGATGGGTTCTCAGGCAGGTTCGCTGCTGATAATCGGCATCTGCATGGCCTATCTGGTGTTCTGCGCCGTGAAGCTGCTGCGCAAGGCAAAATAGTTACTTGCGGTTCAGAGTCATAGTCTGGGCCTTCTGGCCGGACTTGAGCTCTTTTTCTGAAAGGATATCCTCCAATACCAAGGTGGTTTCGGTGAGCGAGACCACCTTGTATTTTTGCTCTTTCTTGAGCTCGGCGCTCAGCTCTTTTTTGATAGGATTTACTATCATCCCCTTGATAAGGTTGCCGCCGGGTACGCCCTCTATCTTCGTGTTGACCTCTATGGACGGTTTCTTTTTGGCATCGGGAGTCAGGGTGAGGGTAGAGCCGTCACGAGAAAGGCTGCCGGCAACCGAGGCAATTACCTCTATGTAAAAGACTGCATCGGCCTTTTCGCCCAGCTCTGTCTGGGCAGTGAAATCCATATTCACGACCACTTTGAAGGCTGTCGTAAAGCGCTCTGCGGCAAACTCATACTTGGCCGAGACCTTCATGTCGGCGTTGCCGGAGGCCTGCTCTTCGCGAATAGGCTGCTTGTCCTGCTTGATGTAAATCCACGTTCCGTCGAGGGAGTTTTGCGCCGATGCGCACACGGTGGCCAGGAGTATGGCCAAAACAATAACTAATCGCTTCATATCTATCTACTTCTTTATGTTCTGGTCAAAGGTAAGATTTTTTCCGGAGACGATGTCCTTATGAGAGATGAAAGGGCGTTTGAGGCGGCGGCAGCCGAGGCGGAAGGCGGTCTTGGAGGCCTGCCTGCGACGGATGGTGAAGTCCCGGCCGTTTTCCTGATGGATGACTATGCGGTCGAAGGCCGGAATGCCGAGGGCGTATTCTGTGCTGCCGGGGCACACGGGGTAGAAACCCAGGCAGGCAAACACATACCAGGCAGAGAGGGCTCCGGCATCGTCGTTGCCGCTGAGGCCGCCGGGGGTGTTTCTGTATTCGGTCTGCATGATGTGCCGCACGGCGGCCTGGCACTTCTCGGGGCGGCCGATGTAATCATAGAGATAGGCAATCTGGTTGCCGGGCTCGTTGCCGTGCCAGTAGCGCTTCTCGCTGAACATCAGATCCAGGCGCTCCTCGAACAGCTCTCGCCCGACAAACTCTATCAGCCCTTCGATGTCCTGGGGGACGAACCAGCTGTAGTGGCAGGGCGTGCCTTCGGTAATGAAGGAGGTCTTCTTGAGATAATTGTCTTCGTCCAGGAAACTGCCGTCTTCGTGGCGGCCCTGGGCATAGCGGGTACGGGGGTCGAACACGTTGCGCCAGTTGCCGGCGCGTTTTTTAAGCGCTTCATAGTCTTCTTTGCTGCCCAGGTCGCGGGCCAGCAGGGAGGCACACCAGTCGTCGTAGGCATATTCCAGGGTGCGGCTGGTCTGCTCGTTGGCGTGGAAGGCGTGCCGCACGGGTTCTTCGAGCGGGAGATAGCCCAGGCGCATGTAAACCTCCAGCGCCCGCCGCCCGCGGCCGTCTATGTAGAGCGAGTCGCAAGGGGTCTCGAAGCAGTTTTTGCGCACGGCCTCCCAGGCCTTGCGGCAGTCGAAATTACGGATGCCCTTGGTATAGGCGTCGGCTATCACGCTGGCCGCATGGTCGCCAATCATGGCACTGGTGTAGCTGCCCCACATGGGAAAAATGGGCATCCAGCCGCCGCGCTCGTATTTTTTGACCAGCGCCTGCATCATCTCGCCGCTGCGGCCCGGCTGCAGGATGGTGTGCAGCGGATGCAGGGCGCGGAAGGTATCCCAGAGGTTGAAATCGTCGTAGTCGGGCTCGGCGCCTATGTCGCTCACCATGCGCGGACTCAGGGAGGCTCGCCAGAGCGAGGTGTAGAAATGGCGGAGGACTTCCGGCTCGCCGCCGGAGACTTCTATCTGCCCCAGCTTGCGCGTCCAGAGCGCTTCGGTGGCGGAGCGGCGCGCCTCGAAGTCCCAGCCGGGAATCTCTGCGTCCAGATTGCGGGCAGCGCCTTCCAGACTGGTGAAGGAGGTCGCCATCTTTACCAATAGCGGCCCGGGAGCATCTTCGAACTCGATGTCGTACATGATGCGGCCTATGGGCGTGATGCTCTTTATCTTCTTGCTGAAACGCACCACCGTCCAGCAGGAGTAGCCGGCCAATTTTCCCCAGCCATTATAGATGCGGTGCACGGGGTTTTCGGCGCGGACTTCACCCGCCTCTGCGTCCCAGACGAGATTGGCGTCGTTGTACTGGGTGTTGGCTCCAAAGCGCAGCCGGTCGCAGCTAAGACGCATGATGGCGCTGCGCCCCGTCCCGGTGAGTTCATTCCCCGCATAGCGGTAGTAATCCGGCCTTGCAATCTCCAGGGAGTGGTCCATCGGCACCGGTTCGCAGCCCGGCATGATAAAGAATGAGCCGTAGTCCTGGGTGGCGCTGCCGTCCAGCCAATGTGACGCGCGGAAACCCATCCATTCGCGCGCTTCCCAGCGATAGGGCGTGACTCCCTTTTTGTCGGAAATGCAGGTTTGGGGCGTCCAGTAGGTCATGCCGTTGGGAGAGCTGACGCAGGGGAGGGTGTTGCCGACCACCTCGCCGCCGGCGCCGAAAATGCTGGCCGTGGGCGAATCCGCCACTGCGCAGCCGATGCGGGTGTCTATTTCACGGACCGGAAGGATTCCGACAGAAAGCAGCGCCGAAAGCGCAATGGACATAATCTTTATCATGTGGCTAATTTACGCTATGATAGGGATAAATGCAAAAGAAAAGAGCCCCGGATGGCCGGGGCTCTGTATCTAATAGAGAAACAATCTGATTAGAGTTTAATCTTGAGAGGGAAGTTTTTCATATTTTCACCGCTCTTGTTGCCCCACGCGTAAACTGTGATTTCAGAATCGGGGATTGTAGGGAAGTCAGCACGAGGGATAGAGAACTCCAGCTCTACACCGGAAGCATCTGCCTTGCCGTTTGCATTGTAGTTGGCAAGTGAGCCGCTGGGTTTCATCATGCTCTCGCCCAGAGGTTTCTCTGCAAAT
>CACXHG010000122.1 GCA_902767355.1 uncultured Bacteroidia bacterium | reverse complement strand
GCCGTGACTCCGGTGTGCATACGGTCGCCGTCGTCCAGGGTGCGGTGGCCCACGGTGACGCCGGCAACGTCGGTGATGGCGTTGTTCTCTCCGGGGGCGAATACGCCGTAGCTGATGCCGGCTTCGCGCATACGCTTGCGGGCAGACGCATCAAAATCGGCGAGAGTCGGCAGCAGCATCAGGGCCGCCAGCAGCAGGACTAATCTTCTCATAATTATTTATGCTTTGCTCCATTTGTAGCCCAGGCGGTGCAGCTGGATGGCCGCGCCGAGGCTGTACATTGTTTCCAGGGCGGCCAGCACTGCCTTGAAGGCATCCTGGCTGCCGGCTTCTATCCCGGAGTGCAGCAGGATGGAATGGGCCGCTGTGGCAAGGCTGCGCAAGGCATCTGCCAGAAAGCGCGCCGCATCGCTTTCCAGCGGCATGGCGAGGATGTCGGCGGTGATGTGTTCGTCCATATAGTCGAAGCCCTGCGGGCCCCGGAAAAAGGCGTAATCCTTGCTTTTGAAGGCGTCCCAGTCGGCGTCCCAACCCCAAGCCACGGCGGCGCCCAGATAGGCGGCCCAGGCCAGCACAACCTCGGGATAGCCGTTGAATTCGGGCACTGCGTCGGCCAGGAACTCGGGCGCCAGGCGGGTCCACATCTGCTCCATGTCGGGGCTGATGGGCAAATCCCCCTCGGGGAGCAGTCCCTTCTGGCGGGCAAGCTGCAGCAACTGAGCAGACAAAGTCTCTTTGAAACTCATGCTACTCTTTGTTTTTGCGGCGTTTGAATCTTTCGAAAATGTTTGTTTTCAGTGATTCCCGGCGCTTTTTGAGGGACTCCATGGTCTCCGGCGAGATGCGGGGGAAGCGCTTGAGCACCTTCTTTTCCCAGGCCACCAGCGAGGCCAGGGTGTGGCGGTCGCGCTTTTCGGGATACATCTCGTTGTAGCAGATCATTATGCCGGTTTCTTCCACATCGGAAAACTCTTCGTTGATGGCTGTGCCCAGCATTTTCATGGATGGGGAGCTGTTCATGTAGGAGTTTACCAGAGGCGGGATGTTGGTGCCCAGGCGGCGGATGGCCTCCTTGAGGTTGCGGTAGTCGTCTTTATAATCCACATCCTTGAGTATCAGGTCCATGAGGCGGGCGTTGCTCTCCGGCATAACGGGCTTGATGGGGCGCACGAGTTCCTCCGGATCGGGGAAATGCTTCCACAGGAAGTGGAGTATCAGGTCGCGGGAGGTGCGGTCGTAGGAGGGGTACATGGTCATCTTCCCGAAGAAATAGATGATGCCCGGGTGGTCGGTGACTACGGCCGCGATGCCGTCCCAGAGGTTGTCCAGGGCGTAGAGCGCCTTTGCGCCGGCACGGGAGCTCTGATAGTCGGGGGTGACGAAGCTGCGGCCCAGCTCCATGGTGTGCGGCAGGTATTCCTTTATGAAAGCGTCGCTGAAGTGGAACATGTGGCTGGTGGCCAGGACAGGCTGCCCCGCCTGGTCCAGTTTGACGTCCGGCCCCAGGATGTAGCGGTAGCCGCCCAGGATGGATTTGGCATCGGGATCCCACACCACGATCTGCTTGTAGGGCACGGCCATGGTGTCAAATTCGTCGATGTCAACCTCCTGGCCGCTGCCGCCGCCGCCTTCGCGGAAAGAAATCTCGCGCAGGCGTCCGATCTCCCGCATCACATTGGGAGAGTCGTGGGCATCTACCACATATATCACGTTGCCACCCTTGTTGGTGTTGCACAAGCGTTTAGCTTCTGTGAGTTCGGCCTCCAAAAGTTCCAGAGGCACGGGAGCGATTATCTCTTTCATAACTGATATACTTTTTCGCGAACCCAGGCGGCCCACTCGGTGGCGCTTTTGCTGGCGTCGAAGGTCTCTGGCGGGATGGGTTTGCCGAATACTATCTTGAAGGTTTTATGCTGGTTACGGTAAAGTTCGTCGGGCAGAAACAGCATCGCGATGTTGAACTTGATCCCGAGCCATTTGCATAGGTTGGCGATGTTGTAGAAGCGGTTGGAATTGCGGCCGTAGAAGTGGATGGGCACCACCCAGCGGCCGGTGGCCACGCTCTCCTGGATGAAGTTCTTGCCCCAGGGCAGGTCCTGGATCTTGCCGCCGATGCGGCGCGAGCACAGGCCGGCGGGAAAGACTATCATGTTGTTGTCGGACTCGTAGGCCTCCCGTATCAGTTTGGGCAGGTTGCGGGACTGGCCGCCGGTCTTGTTGATGGGCACGCAGATGGGGGCGAGCCCCTTGAGCGCCATCAGAAAGTCGTTGACCAGCAGGCGGATGTTGCTGCCGAAATGCTCCCCCACGACGCTGGCTACAGCCACGCCGTCGGGCCCTCCGAGAGGGTGGTTGCCCACAAAGGTGAGGCGCGCCCCTTCCGGCACCACGACGTTTTCCAGGCCCTCGACATTTAGCTTCACATCAAGATATTTCATGCTTTCGGTGCAGAACTCGAGGCCCTCGTAGCCGATGGTGGCGAAGCCGTTCAAAAAATCCTGGTGGATGAAGCGCTTCATCCAGCCAATGAACCATTTGGGTATTTTCTTGCCGGGAAACTTGGTGGCGACGACTTTGTCCAGGTCTATCGCCCAGTCGGGACGGGGAACAGGCATAGTTAAGTTTACATTATTAACGCAAATATATAAAATTAGGCGTTATATTTGCAGAGATATTCCGTTTGTAAACAACATATTCTTACGCAAAAATGAAAAAATATGCAGTTATCGTCGTTGATATGGTCAACGATTTTGTGACAGGGGTCATCGCACACCCGAGAATCAAACACATAGTGGAGCCTATACGCGAGCTCTGCGAGAAGGCCCGCAAGGCCGGCGTGCCCGTTTTCTATGCCAACGACAGCCACACTCCCGAGATTGACAAGGAGTTCAAGGTATGGGGCCCCCACGCAGTAGAAGGCACCTGGGGCGCCGAGGTCATAGACGAGCTCAAGCCGCAGCCGGGCGACGTACTCATCCCCAAGAAGACCTACAGCGGCTTCTTCCAGACTCCCCTGGAGCTTGACCTTCGCGAGAAGGGCGTGGACACCGTAATCATAACCGGCTGGCAGGCAGACTGCTGCTGCCGCCACACCAGCGCCGACGCCTTCTTCCGCGGCTTCGACATCATAGTTCCCCGCGAAACCACCGACACCCTGACCCAGGAAGACTGCGACCGTGGCCTTGACTACATCAAGAATATCTACGGCGGCACCATCTGCAGCATGAAGGACCTTCCTTTCTGGACCGAGTAAGCCCGGATGAAAGTAGGTCTGTTTATCGACACCTTCTACCCCATGGTGGACGGTGTCATAAAGGTTGTTGACAATTACGCCAGCCGCCTCGCAAAGAAATGCGAGGTGGCGGTGTTTTGCCCCGGCGTGAAAGATTACGACGAGGCCGAAGACAAAAAATATCCCTACCAGATAATCCGCTGCGCCTCCCTCCCCCTGGGCAAGATGGACTATTCGCTGCCGATCGGAGGCTTTGACCCCACCTACCAGGTGCCCCTTTCCAAAAGCGGACTGGACATAGTGCACATCCATTCGCCATTTACCATAGGCATTTCGGGCGTGATATATGCGAAGATGCACAATGTGCCCTTGTTGGCAACCCTGCACTCGCAATACCGCCAGGATTTCGAAAAATCCCTCAAGCTGGAGCCGGCGGTAAAGGCGGCCATGGCCACCGTGATGATGCCTTTCAACGCCTGCGACGAGTGCTGGGCGGTGAACAGCGCCATCCAGGAGCTCTATCAGGAGCAATACGGCCTCACGGCGCCCTGCAAGGTGGTGCTCAATGCCACCGACCACGTGCCGGTAGCCGACCCTTCAGAGGCGGCGGCGCGCGTCAATGCAAAATATGGGATAGGTCCCGACGAAGCGGTTTTCCTCTTCGTGGGGCGCATCAATTTCATAAAGAACATCGACTTCACGGTCCGCGCCCTGAAAATCATCAAGGAGCGCGGGCATCATTTCAAAATGATATTCGTGGGCCAGGGGCAGGACGAGCAGCAACTGGCCTCGCTGGTGAGCTCTCTGGGCCTGGAAGACAATGTGATAATGGCCGGGCTGATGAGCTCCAGAGAGGACTTGCAGGACCTCTACAGCCGCGCCAAACTGTTCCTTTTCCCCTCTCTGTACGATGCCAATTCGCTGGTGCAGATAGAGGCCGCCTGCCAGGGCACGCCCACAGTTTTCTTGAAGGGGGCGCGCACCTCGGCCACGGTGAAGGACGGAGTCAACGGCTTTATCTCAGAGCCCGACGAGACCGCCTTTGCCGACATGATAGACCGGATCATGCACGACGACGCTCTGTACGCCCGAGTGTCGGCGGCTGCCCGCGAGCAGCTCTACCTGGACTGGGACACGGTGGTGGACGGCGTCTATGAGAAATATCTGGAGATTATAGAGGCCAAAAAGCAGGACGTCGAGTCAAAGAAACTCTCCAACCGCCTCCGCCAGGCCTTCCTGCCGGATTTTGACAATATGGACCTGACGCCTAAGGCCTAAGCTGAGGCTTTGTTCAATAGTTGAATCCGAGATTATCCAAGCCCCGGCGTACGTCGGCATCTTTCATAAATGTATCCCACAGCAGGCCGCTGCGGTAATTCTCTATCATCACGGCGATGGGGCCCTGGTCGATGGCAATGTAGCTGGTGGCAAACCAGCCGTTTTCAAGGCTGAAGGCATCGTAGAAGCCGTATTCCCCCCAGAGCTTGTCGCCTAGGTAATAGTAGAAATACTCCATTGCAGCCAGCGATTCTTCCGGGGTGTAAGGCATGCTGGCCAGCGCGGCCGTAGGGGCTATGGTGCCCCGGTCGTTGGTGGGCGAAGAGGCCGTGTAGCCGCCCTGGATGTCGCTGGCGGTCAGGCCCCAGCAGCGCTCGCCGTAGCCGTATTTGTTCTTGGGGTTCTTCACG
>CACXHG010000121.1 GCA_902767355.1 uncultured Bacteroidia bacterium | reverse complement strand
GCTTCGGTAAACGGCGAAATCTACGACCTTGACCGCCCCATCAATACGGATGCGCAGCTGAAGCTGCACAAATGGGAAGACAAAGAGGCCAAGAAGGCTTTCTGGCACTCTTCGAGCCACCTCATGGCAGAGGCCCTGGAGGCCCTCTATCCCGGCATCAAGTTCGGCATCGGTCCCGCTATAGACAACGGCTTCTATTACGACGTGGACCTCGGCGACCGCCAGATTTCCGATGCGGACCTGGCCAAGATCGAGGCCAAGATGCTTGAGCTTGCCCGCACCAAGGAGCGTTTCGTGCGCACGGAGGTTGCCAAGGCGGATGCCATGGCCAAATTCAAGGCCAAGGGCGACCAGTACAAGTGCGAGCTTATCGAGGGCCTGGAAGACGGCACCATCTCTTTCTATACCAACGGCAATTTCACCGACCTGTGCCGCGGGCCGCACCTGCGCGACACATCCATGATCAAGGCCATTAAGCTGCTCAATATAGCCGGCGCATATTGGCGCGGCGACGAGCACAACAAGATGCTCACCCGCATCTACGGCATCACCTTCCCCAAGAAGAGCATGCTGGACGAATATCTGGCCATGCTGGAAGAGGCCAAAAAGCGCGACCACCGCAAGCTGGGCCGCGAGATGGAGCTGTTCACCTTCTCCAACCGCGTCGGTCAGGGCCTGCCGCTCTGGCTGCCCAAGGGCGCGGACCTTCGCAACCGTCTGCAGGAATTCCTCCAGAAGATCCAGAAGAAATACGGCTATCTGCCCGTCATCACCCCGCACATCGGCAGCAAGGACCTCTATGTGACCAGCGGCCACTGGGCACACTACGGTGCGGATTCTTTCCGCCCCATCACCACTCCACAGGAGGGTGAGGAATATCTGCTCAAGCCCATGAACTGCCCCCATCACTGCGAGATCTACCGCAGCAAGCCCCGCTCCTACAAGGACCTGCCGCTGCGCTTTGCAGAGTTCGGCACGGTATATCGCTACGAGCAGAGCGGCGAGCTGCACGGTCTGACCCGCGTGCGTGGTTTCACACAGGACGACGCGCACCTGTTCTGCCGTCAGGACCAGATCAAAGAGGAGTTCTGCAAGGTGATAGACATCATCCTGTATGTGTTCAAGACTCTCAAATTCAAGGAGTTCACAGCTCAGATATCGCTCCGCGACCCTAACGACAAGGAGAAATATATCGGTTCCGACGAGAACTGGGCCAAGGCCGAGCAGGCCATCATAGACGCCGCTGCAGAGAAGAACCTGCCCACAGTGGTGGAATATGGCGAGGCCGCTTTCTATGGCCCCAAGCTCGACTTCATGGTCAAGGATGCCATAGGCCGCAGCTGGCAGCTGGGCACCATCCAGGTCGATTACAACCTCCCCGAGCGTTTCGAGCTGGAATATGTGGACAGCAACAATGCCAAGGCCCGTCCGGTGATGATTCACCGCGCCCCCTTCGGCTCCCTGGAGCGCTTCGTGGCAGTGCTGCTCGAGCACACCGGCGGCAAGTTCCCGCTCTGGCTGGCTCCCGACCAGGTGGCCATCCTCCCCGTGAGCGAGAAATACAACGATTTTGCAAAAAAAGTTTGCGAATTACTTGAAAATTACGAAATTCGCGCCCTAATCGACGACCGCAACGAGACGATTGGCAAGAAGATACGCGAGAATGAAATCAAGCATATTCCTTTCATTATCGTGGTAGGAGAGAAAGAAGAGGCTTCCGGCAGCGTGGCTGTCCGCAAGCAGGGTGGCGAGAATCTGGGCGTTATGGCTGTCGAGGATTTTGCAAAATATATAGGCAACGCAGTAAAAGAAGAACTTAACTAAGGAGGACAAAGCTATAGCAAACTCAAATTACAGGCCGCCCAAGCCGAAACCGGCTCCGCGGCGTAACCCACAGGCCGGGCGCCAGAACAAGGACGATGACGACCATCGGGTTAATGAGCAAATCACTGCGTCGCAAGTAAGGGTAGTGGGGGACAACCTCCCCGAGCAGGGTGTATTTCCCCTGTCCAAGGCCCTGCAAATGGCTGCCGACATGGAGCTTGACCTTGTGGAAATAGCTCCCACGGCCAATCCGCCGGTTTGCAAGATCATCGACTACCAGAAGTTCAAATATCAGCAGCGCAAGAAGCTCAAGGAACAGAAGGCCAACGCCTCCAAGGTAGTCATAAAGGAAATCCGCTTCGGTCCCCAGACCGACGAGCACGATTTCAACTTCAAGCTCAAGCACGCGCAGAGCTTCTTGCAGGAAGGTTGCAAGGTAAAGGCCTATGTCTTTTTCCGCGGCCGCTCGATCCTGTTCTCCGAGCAGGGAGAGAAACTCCTGCTGAGGTTTGCCGTGGAGCTGGAAGAATACGGCAAGGCAGAGCAGATGCCTAAGCTCGAGGGCAAGCGCATGATTATGATGATTGCCCCCAACAAGAAGAAATAGAGTTTAACAAACACTTAAATAGTTTTTACAATGCCTAAAATGAAAACCAATTCCGGTTCAAAGAAGCGCTTTACGCTCACCGGATCGGGAAAGATCAAGAGAAGACACGCTTATCACAGCCACATTCTCACCAAGAAGACCAAAAAGCAGAAACGCAACCTTGACCACATCGCTATCGTTGACCGCGTGGACGTCAAGAGAATCAAAGAACTGTTGGTCAAGTAACATTTATTAACCGAAAGTTCAGCAAATGAAAGTCTCCGGCTGCGACCGGGGCGCTGACTGTCAAAAACAATTAAACTATGCCTAGATCGGTAAATTCGGTAGCTTCAAGAGCTCGCCGCAAAAAAGTCCTGAAACAGACCCGCGGTAACTTCCTTTCCAGGAAGAATGTCTGGACGGTAGCAAAGAACACCTATGAGAAAGGTCTCACCTATGCATACCGCGACCGCAAGACCAAAAAGCGCAACTTCCGCGCCCTTTGGATTACCCGTATCAATGCTGCTGCGCGCCAGCACGGTATGACTTACTCCCAGTTCATGGGCGCCATCCACGCTCAGAACGTGGGTCTAAACCGCAAGGTTCTGGCTGATTTGGCCATGAACAATCCTGCAGCATTCGAGGCCATCATCAACTCAGTCAAATAAAGGTGACTGTAAAAGAATTCTTCAGCAACAAGTGGGTCAAGTTCGCCTTCTGGGGTATCCTGTATTGCCTTTGGGTAATCTGGCTTAAAAGTCCCTGGTGGTTCCTTGGCCTGATTGTTGTTTTTGATATGTGCGTCACAAAGAAGGTCAACTGGACCTTCTGGAAAAAGCGCTACAAAGAGGGTGAGAAGCCGAATTTCCTGCTGGACTGGCTGGATGCGATCATCTTTGCGGTGATTGTGGTCACCTTCATAAACATCTTCTTTTTCCAGTCGTTCAAGATACCTTCTCCTTCGATGGAGAACACCCTCATGACGGGTGACTATCTGTTCGTGGACAAGATGCGCTACGGTCCCCGCATTCCTGAGACCCCGCTCACAATCCCGTTCACGCACAACACCTGGCTCGGAGGGCGCAAGTCCTATTCAGAAGCCGTCAAGTGGGACTACCGTCGCCTCAAACCCCTGGGGCGCGGCATCCGGCGCGGTGACTGCGTGGTGTTCAACTTCCCTCACGGAGACACCATCCTGGCCCGCGTGCCGGCAGAGGACTACTACGCACACGTGCGCATCAACGGCCGCGAGTATTCGCAGAAGGCCCTCGGTCCGGTCATCGCCCGTCCGGCGGACAAGACCGACCACTATGTGAAACGCCTGGTGGGCATGCCCGGCGACTCCCTCTCGGTAGAGGGCGGCCTGGTATATATCAATGGCGAGCAGCAGAAGGTCTATGACGGAATACAGTTCACCTACAAGGTTGTCACGGACGGAACCCCGATAAGCCGCATGGCGCTCGAGTCCCTCGGAGTGGACCGCAACCAGATTTACTACGACGCGAATCTGCCCGGCTATCCTGCACTCCCGCTCACGATGGCTGCGCACAGGGAGCTCTCCAAGATGAGCAATGTGGTCAGCGCCACGGTCAATCTTGAGACTTATCCCGGCGACTATCTGGATTCCTACAAGATGATCTTCCCCTTCGACGACCGCGGCTATACCAGGGACAATTACGGCCCTATATGGATCCCGGCAAAGGGCGCGACGGTGACCCTCACCCCGGACAACATAGCCTTCTACCGCAGGATCATCTCTGTGTATGAGCACAATAATTTTGAGCAGAGGGGCGAAGAATTCTTTATCGACGGCCAGAAGGTGACCGAATACACCTTCAAGCAGGATTATTATTTTATGATGGGCGACAACCGCCATAATTCCCTCGACTCCCGTTATTGGGGCTTTGTTCCGGAAGACCACATCGTGGGTACTCCGGCGCTGATATGGCTCTCCAGGGACTCGGGCGGCAAGATCAGGTGGCGCAGAATCTTCAAGTTTGTCCTAAACCAATAAAAAATTTGGTTTTTTGATTTAAAATCAAGATATTTGCAGCCCTTAAAGTGGAAAAGAAATAAAAAGTATATATTATGTCACGAGTTTGTCAGGTAACAGGTAAGAAGAGGATGGTCGGAAACAATGTTTCCCACTCCCGCAGACGCACCAAACGCGAATTCGCTCCCAACCTCAAGACCAAAAGGTTCTGGTCCGAGGAAGAGGGCAGGTTTATAACACTCAAGGTCTCCTGCAATGGTATGAAGACCATCTACAAGAATGGCCTTGCCGAGACCCTCAAGAAGGCCGAGGCTAAAGGTTTAATTAAAATCGCTTAATACTTAAGGTTATGGCAGGAAAGAAAGGCAACAGAGTTCAGGTTATCCTCGAGTGCACTGAGCAGAAGAACAGCGGTGTTCCCGGTATGTCCCGTTACATCACCACCAAAAACAAAAAGAACACCCCCGACAAGCTCGAGCGTATGAAATACAATCCATATCTGCGCAAGATGACTCTTCACAGAGAGATTAAATAGTAACAATTAAAGATATCACAATACTATGGCAAAGAAAGCGGTCGCAACGTTCTCCGGTGACAGGTCACAGCAGAAAACCGTTGTTAAGTGCATCCGTATGGACAAGAACGGTCGTACCGGTTCCTACATGTTCAAAGAGGAACTCGTACCCACTGACAAGGTTAAAGAATTTTTTGCTAAGACTCAGAACTAATCTGGGCCTGGCGTTAAGCTGATACAATTCAAGACGGAGCCACGGCTTCGTCTTTTTTGATTTATGGCAACATTTCTCTGGAACGACATAGTGTTCGGACCCATCATCTCCAGGCGGGTCGGCCGTTCGCTGGGCGTCAATCTTCTGCCGACCGAGGCCAAGGTCTGCACCTTCGACTGCGTCTATTGCGAATGCGGGGGACTCAAGAGGGGTGCCAAGGCGCATCCGCTGCCGACTCTGGAGCAGGTGTGCTCTGCCATCGAAGGTCGCTTTGCCGCAATCGCCGCCGAGGGACGGGGCGTTGACTCCATCTCCTTTACCGGCAACGGCGAGCCGACACTCCATCCGGATTTTCCGGCGATAATAGACATCACCCTCGCCGCCCGCGGCCGGTATTTCCCCACGGCTGTGGTGAGCGTGTTTTCCAACGCCACGCGATTGGACCGCCCCGAAGTGGTCGCCGCCCTCAAGAAGGTGGACAACCCTATCCTGAAAATAGACTGTGCGCTGGAAAATATGGCGGCCGTCATGAACCGGCCGGCTCCGGGCTACAGCGTGGAGCGCACTGTGCAGCTCATGGAGGCTTTCGGGGGCAACTTTGTGCTGCAGACCATGCTGGTTCGCGGCTCCGTGATAGATAATACCACGCCCGAAGCCCTCGAGGCCTGGTATGCGGCGGTGCGCCGGCTGCGCCCCCGCGAGATCATGCTCTACAGCGTCAGCCGGGACACTCCGGTGGCCGGCATAGAGAAGGTTGCGGCCAGCGACCTGGCGGCGGCTGCAGCCCCGCTTGTGGCAGAAGGATTTAATGTGCAGATAAACGCATAAAGCTCCATATTTTTTGTACCTTTACACGATTTATCATAAGGAATTTTTTAGATGGGAATATTCTTTTGGAAGCGCAACAAGGATGCCAAGGCGGCTGCCGAAGACAAAGCGGCTCTGGAGGCCGGTCTGGGCAAGACCAAGCAGTCGCTGCTCGGCAAGCTCCAATATGCGGTGATGGGCAAGAGCGTCGTGGACGACGAGGCCCTGGATGCGATAGAGGAGGCTCTGATTGCCTCTGACGTTGGCGTCGACACCACAGTCAAAATCATCGAGCGGCTCGAGGAGCGCGTCAAGAAGGACAAATACCTCAATACCGCAGATCTGAACCGCATTCTCTGCGAAGAAATAGAAGCGCTCATCGCCGGCGATGCCGTGCAGCAGGAGCCGTTCGACTTCAGCAAGAAGCCCTATGTGATGATGGTTGTCGGCGTCAACGGCGTGGGCAAGACCACCACCATCGGCAAGCTGGCCGCACAGCTCAAGGCAGAAGGCAAGAAGGTTGTGCTGGGCGCTGCCGATACCTTCCGGGCAGCGGCGGTCGACCAGCTGGTCATCTGGGCGCAGCGAGCCGGGGTGGACATAGTCAGGCAGGAGATGGGCAGCGACCCCGCCAGCGTGGCTTACGACAGCGTCAAGAGCGCTGTGGCAAAGGATGCCGACGTGGTTATCATCGACACCGCCGGCCGCCTGCACAACAAGGTCAATCTGATGAACGAGCTCACCAAAATCCGCAACGTGATGCGCAAGGTTGTGCCGGACGCACCCCACGAGGTGCTGCTGGTCATCGATGGCTCCACCGGCCAGAACGGCTTCATGCAGGCCAAGGAGTTCACCCGCGCCACGGATGTCACGGCGCTGGCGGTGACCAAACTGGACGGCAGTGCCAAGGGCGGCGTGGTGATAGGCATCAGCGACCAGTTCCACATCCCCGTCAAATTCATCGGAGTGGGAGAGAAGATAGAGGACCTTCGCCTCTTTGACAAAAAGGATTACGTAGAATCATTGTTTAAATAGAATATACTTATGACTGTTTCTTATAACTGGCTTAAAGATTATCTCAAGTTTGACCTCAGCCCCGAGAAGGTTGCCGAAATCCTGACCTTCACTGGTCTGGAAGTGGAGCACGTAGAGACCGTGGAGCAGATTCCCGGCGGGCTGGCAGGCGTTGTGGTGGCCCATGTGCTGGAGTGCGTGCCGCACCCGGACAGCGACCATCTGCACATCACCAAGCTCGACGTCGGAGGAGGCGAGCCGCTGCAGGTTGTGTGCGGCGCCCCCAATGTGGCTGCAGGGCAGAAGGTCATGCTCGCCACCGTCGGTACCCGCCTGGTGGATATCCACGGCCAGGAGCTCAAGCTCAAGAAGAGCAAGATACGCGGCGTGGAGAGTTTCGGCATGATCTGCGCAGAAGATGAGCTCGGCATAGGCGAAGACCACGCCGGCATCATGGTGCTCGACCCGGCAGCCGTGCCCGGCACCCCCGCAAAGGACTATCTGAAGCTTGCCTGCGACACCGTATATGAGATAGGCCTCACGCCCAACCGCATAGACGGCGCTTCGCACATCGGCGTTGCCCGCGACCTGTATGCCTGGTGCCGTCTCAACAGCGTGCCCGTGGAGTGGACCCTCCCGCAGCCCACAATTGAACTTAAGGGCGAGGGCGAGGCCGTGCCGGTAGAAGTCCAGGCTCCGGAAGATGCTCCCCGCTACATCGGCATCACCTTCAAGGACGTAAAGGTAGGCCCGTCGCCCGAGTGGCTGCGCGACCGCCTGAACTCCATAGGCCAGCGCCCCATCAACAACATCGTGGATATCACCAACTTTATCCTCAACGAATATTGCCAGCCCCTGCACTGCTTTGACTTAAAGCAGATAGAGGGCCGCAAGGTCATCGTGCGCCGCGCATCCGAGGGCGAGAAGATGGTGACCCTGGACGGCGTCGAGCGCACCCTCAGCGAGAAGGACCTGGTGATTGCCAACACCCGCGAGCCCATGTGCATCGCAGGCGTGTTCGGCGGCGAAAAGTCCGGCGTGACGGAGTCCACCACCGATGTCTTCCTGGAAATCGCATATTTCAACCCCGTGACCATACGCAAGACCAGCAAGCGCCTTGGCCTGAAGACCGACGCCTCGTTCCGCTACGAGCGCGGCATCGACCCCACCAACACCATGGTGGCCGCCCGCCGTGCCGCCCAGCTGATCTGCGAGCTCTCCGGCGCTAAGATAGTCGGGCAGGTGCAGGAGTTCCGCGCCCGCGAGTTCAAGCGTGCCGAGATAGACCTTAACATAAACCGCATGTTCCGCCTGATGGGCAAGAATATAGGCGTGTGGGCCGTGAAGGATATCCTCGGCTATCTGGGCTACGAAATCTTGAGCGAGAATGCTGAGGGATTCCGTGTGGCCGTTCCGGCCTGCTATGTGGATGTCACCCGCGAGTGTGACGTGGTAGAAGAGGTGCTGCGCATCTACGGCTACAACAATATCGAGCTCCCCGGCGGTATGAAGGCCAGCATCCAGCCCACGCCCCATCCCGACCCGGAAGTCGTGCGCAAGAGCGTCAGCGACCTTCTGAGCGACCGCGGCTTCTATGAAATAATGAACAACTCGCTCACCAGGAGCGCATATTACGAGAAGTTCACGACCTTCCCTGCAGAGAAGTGCGTGCGTCTGCTCAACCCGCTCAGCTCCGATCTGGACTGCATGCGTCAGAGCCTGATTCCGGCCGCATTGGAGACTGTCTCCTACAACATCAAGCATCAGAATCCGGTGCTGCGCCTATACGAAATAGGCAATGTCTATAGCTACAGCGCCGACGCTTCCGACCCCCTGACTGCGGCGAATCTGGGCAATTACCACGAAGAGCTCAAGCTCTCCATGGCCATCAGCGCCCCGGCGGTGAAAGCATGGCGCAGCGAGATTGGTGCCGGCTCTTATTTCGAGCTCAAGGGCTATCTGGAGCTGCTGGTGCGCCGTTTCGGCATGAATCTCTACGACATGGAAACGGCTCCGGCCCCTTCCGACATCTTTAGCGAAGGTATCACCTATACTCTTCAGGGCAAGCATTTTGCCACTATGGGGACCGTTTCTGGTGCAGTGCTCAAGATGTTCGACATCAAGCAGCCCGTGTTTGTGGCCGAGGTCAGCTGGAACACCCTGATGACCATTGTCGGCCGCGACAAGGTCAAATACCGCGAACTGCCCAAGTACCCCGAGGTCAAGCGCGACCTGGCGCTGCTGCTGGACGAGAGCGTGTCATTTGCCGATATTCGCAAGGCGGCTTTCCAGGCAGAGAAGAATCTGCTCAAGAGCGTCACCCTGTTCGATGTCTATCGCGGCGTGAAGATCCTCCAAGGCAAGAAGCAGTATGCCCTGAGCTTTGTGCTTCAGAATCCCGAGCAGACCCTCACGGACGAAGCCGTAGAGCGCATAATGGACAAGCTGCTCAAGACCTTCGAAAACAAGTTCGGCGCTACTTTGAGGTAATCCTGCGCACGAGCAGTGCAATAAACAGCAGCAGGAACAGAAAACTGCATATACGGCCTGTTACATCGCCATAGGTGGTGTAACAGGTTTTTTTATCGTTGAGGTTCACGGTGCCGCGAATGGCGGTGGGCACCCACCAGGGGGTGCGCTGCAGCACGTCGCCGCGCTGGTTGATGAAGCCGCTGATGCCGGTGTTGGCCACGTGCACCACGTCGCGGCGGGTCTCGATGGCCCGCAGGCGCGCATAGCGGAAGTGCTGCCGGTAGCCGGGCGTGTCGCCCCACCAGCCGTCGTTGGTGATTATGGCCTCGAACTGGGCGCCGTAGTTTGCCGTGCGGCGGAAGTATTCTCCGTAGATGGATTCATAGCAGATCATTACGCCCACCTGCGTGCCGTCTTTAGAGGTCAGGTTATTCACATCTTCGCTTGTGCCATAGCTGCTCATGGAGCCGCCGAAAAGCTCGAAAACCTTGCCCAGGAAGCCCAGATAGCGCTGGTAGGGGATAATCTCCACCGCCGGCACGAGCTTGGATTTGTGGTAGAAATTCCTGAGCCCCAGCGTGTCTATCAGCATGCCGGTGTTGTAAGAGCTGTACCACTGATCGCCTATTGGCCGGGCGTTGTAAGGTGCGAGGGCCTTGGTGCTGAAGAGACGGTAGGTGATGGCTCCCAGTATGAAACTGGCATCGGGATAGTCCTCGAGCAGGTTCATGATGCCGTTGTAGGTGACATTCGTCTGGGGCGCATCGAGGTCGAACTGATAGGTGTAGGTCTCGGGAGTTATGATGAAATCGGTGTCCGGCGTGGCCGCGCTGCGCACCAGGGCCAGCATTTTCTCGTCCTGGACCTGCTGGCTCAGGCCGCCGTGCTTCTCTGTGTAGGAGTCTATGTTGGGCTGCACGGCCACCACTTCCTTTGGATTGTCGGTTTCGCTGTAATGATAATACAGGTGCAGCGAGAGGGCGGGGGGAGCGATGAGTAGCAGCAGGGAGATGGTCGCCATGGCCCAGTGCTGCCGCCTCTGGTATTTGTCCTGTATCTTGCCGGAGGCGAATGCCTTGGCCGTCTCATAGACGAAGATGTTGCTCAGCCATATCCACAGGCTGCCGCCCAGAAAACCGGTGTATTCGTACCACTGCGCCAACTTCGGGCAGGTGGCCAGGCTGTTGCCCAATATGAGCCAGGGCCAGGAAATCTCTATGTTCTGATAAACCCGTTCCCAGGCAATCCACATGGTGACCAGCAGCACATAGCCCAGGCCGCCTGCGAAGTGCTTCCTGCTCCAGAGAAAGAGCATGAATATCGCCCACATCTGCAGGGCGTTCAGGGTGATGGCCACAAAGGCGCCGGGTATGGATATCCAGTTGATCCAGAAGGTGGTGGCGGTGTTGAACAGCAGGAAGGCCAGATACACCAGCCAGCCCTTATGCTTTGGCGCGCTCTCGCGGCAGATATCCGCAAAGCGCAGCAGGGGGATGAATGCAAACAGTGCGACCCAGCCCATGCCGGGCACCAGATATGGAATGGAGGCGAGTGCTGCGAAAAGCACTATGCAAAGCCAGATTTTTGCTTTCATAACTCAAAGGTAAGGAGTTTTGAAAATTTTTTATAAACTTTGCGGCGTAAAATCGATTTGGGGATGTTTTGGTTTTGACAGCAATCGATTTCTACAGGTAAGCACGCCGAGAGTCGTGGCCCCTCTCGCTAATCTCAGACCTCACGCCTTAAATGGCAACAACAACTATGCACTCGCTGCGTAATCTTGGCTAAGCCGATTACCTTAATCCGCCCGACAAGGTCGGGCCGACGAGCGTCCCGCCGGATTTTTTTGGAAGTTCGGTCCGGAGTCCGGGGCGTAGGCAGAACAAATTCCTGCTCGCATCCATGCTTCTGTCGATGCGAAAAGATTTAGAAGATAAGGGAGTGTTAGCCCGCCGACCGGCGGATGCTCCCCGACAATCAAAGGCCGGATAAGCGTGTAGAAAGCTTGCGGGGACGTTGTTTGGACGGCGGTTCGAGTCCGCCCATCTCCACATGACAAAAGCAGCCAATTGGCTGCTTTTGTCATGTGGAGATGGCAGCAAGGCTGGAGCGTAAACTGCAGGATACAAGATATTTACGGAAAGTTACCCGCTGTTTTGCCGAGGGGTAACTTTGGGTTATAGGCTGTGTGTCAGCCACTTGCGCTCCAGCCAAAATGGGTCGTGCAAAAACGCTTCGGTATTCTCGCCAAAAGTGATATCTTTGTGCTGAAACACCCTTCGGTATGACGCACGAGAGTCTCTATCTGCTCACCTCTTTTACCAGCGCGCTTGTGGCCCTTGTGCTGGCGGTGATACTCGCCGGTCTCAAGATCCGCCCGGGAGAGGGGCTGCTCAAATACACCAAGGCCAGGTGGTGTCTGGTCGGAGCCTTTGCCGCCTACGCCGCGTTCTCTCTGCTGGAGATTGTGCTCAGCCGCTCGCCGCAGGTGCCCACCGGCGGCCTTGCAGGCAGCCTTATAATCGTCATAGGCTCGTTTATGGCGATGTTTGTCACAATGACGGTGCTCTCCTTTATCCGGCCGGAGATGGTCAACCGTAAGGTTATTTTCCTGCAACTTGCAGTTTTGGTGCCGCTTGCCACTGCCCTCGTGGTGCTGAACCTGACTGCGTCGCAGCGTGTTTTCCGCGTATGTTTCGCAGCGGGGCTTGCGGCCTATCTGCTGCAACTGTTTCTCTATACCCGCCTTTTCCTGAAGAGTTACCGCCTGTTCAACGAGCGGATGCTGGCCTTCTACCAGGAAGAGGATCTGGTGGACCAGCTGCACTGGATCAACTGGACTTTCTGGCTGGCGCTCATAGTGGGCATAATGGCTCTGTTTATGATGCTTGACAGCCTTGTGATAAGCAGCGTGCTCACAATGGTGTTCGCAGTCTGCTTCCTTATTATCGGCATCTCCTTTATCAATTACCGGCGTTTTGCGCCTATGGTAGACCGCGCCGTGTCGGCAGTGCCGGGAGCGCAGCCGGCGCCCGAAGCCTCGGCCGGCGCTCTGTCGATCGCCGGCGAACAGCAGGAGCGGCTGGGGGAGTGGATACGGCAGAAAGGCTATCTCGACAACACCAAGGCTGTGGACGACATCTCCCACGAACTGGGTTTCTGGGAACCTACGCTGCAGGATTATATCCATCAGACCACAGGCGAGGATTTCCGCAGCTGGAGAATCCGTCTCAGGATCCAGGAGGCGGAGCGGATCATCAGCTCGGATCCGAATATTCCCATCTCGCAGGTGGTGGCGATGGCCGGTTTCAACGATCGCGCCTTCTTCTACCGCAGCTTCCAGAAAATCACCGGCCGCTCGGTGAAAGAGTTCCGGGAGTCGCTCGCTTAGGGCATTTTCTGCGTCATTTCGCCTTCCAGGGTGTAGACTTTTGCAAAAGTCTACACCGCCGCGCCGTGTTTTGCCGCCGCCCGAATGTATCTTTGATTGGATAAATAGCAAAAGACGAATATGATGAAGAAAATCTTTGCAGTGGCGCTGATACTCTTGGCGCTGAATGCTTGCAGAAAGACTCCGGAAGACACTATAGTGCCGGTGGCAAGTGTTACGATCAGCCAGACCGAGGCGGAAATGGAGCTGGGCGAAACCCTGCAGCTCAGGGCCCAGATCTCCCCTTCAAATGCCACTGAGCAGAATGTGATGTGGGGATCTTCGAAGCAGAGCGTGGCGACTGTGTCCGACGCCGGCCTTGTGGCGGCAGTAGGTGAAGGCACAGCCAAGATTACTGCGACCGTAAGCGGCAAGACAGCTACCTGCGTAGTTACTGTCACCAAGCCGGAAGTGCCTATGGTGCACGTAGAGAGCGTGACTTTGGACAAGACCGATGCGCAGTTGGAGATTGGCGGCACGCTGACTCTCACAGCCACCGTGCTGCCTGAGAATGCCGCAGACAAGAGCGTGGAGTGGAAATCCACCAACCCCGCAATTGCCGAAGTGGATCAGAACGGAACAGTGACCGCCATAAGCAGCGGTTCTGTGACCATCAGCGTAACCACCACAGACGGGGAGAAGGCCGCCGCCTGCGAGATCACGGTTACCGAGGTTTTTGTCCCGGTAGAGTCGGTAACGTTCGAACATACCGACTTGATTGTGTTCAAAGGAGATTCTTATCAGATAAATGTTACCGTACTTCCGGAAAACGCCACCAACAAGACCATTACCTGGACATCTTCCGACCCCGCGATTGCCTCCATCTCTCCGGAGGGCATAATTACCGGTCTGGGTTCCGGCCAGGTGGAGATCACTGCGAAGGCGGGCGACATTGTGGCCACCTGCGTTGTCATGGCAATTGTAATAGTCGATGAATTTGACGGTGAAGAAAACGGCCATTATTGGGTCGACCTGGGTCTGCCGAGCGGCGTAAAGTGGGCGACCTGCAACGTAGGTGCAGATAACGCCACCCAGATCGGCTCCTGGTTTGCCTGGGGAGAGACCTTTGCGCGGGAAAACGTGGAGAATCCACCATATACCTGGCTTAACTCCGCAACAGGCAAGTATACCAAATACGTTACCGATTCGAAGTATGGCGACGTTGACAATCGGACTTTTCTTGAACCGCAGGATGATGCTGCTCACGTACAATGGGGTGGCCAGTGGCGTATGCCTACCAAGGCCGACTTTCAGGAGTTGATAGATAACTGCAACTTTGAATTAATCAATCAAAACGGAGTATGGGGCGCGAAACTGACCAGCAAAAACAATGCACATACCATCTTCTTTATTGCCACTGATTTTTATGAACCACATAATTGGTTTAGCGGCTTATACCATACATCATCGCTGGACGAGAATATATCGTCCAATTCAAAAATGTTTTTTATTAACTCCGAAGGTATCGGTATAGGACTCTGCAATCGCGGAGTGGTATATCCTGTCCGCGCCGTCGTCGGCACCACCTTTATTCCCGTAGAGTCTCTGGAATCGGACGAGTCAGACATAACTATACTCGCGGGCCAGACCAGGACCTTGAGCGTACGGGTCCTTCCGGAAAACGCTACCTACGAGACGGTCATCTGGACTTCTGACGACGAAAGTGTCGCTGTAGTAGACGAAGACGGTAATATGACCGCAGTCGGTTCCGGCTATACGTATGTCAGGGCAATTGCCGGCGGTAAGAAATACTCTTTCTACGTCAAGGTGATTCCTGTTCTTGAAAACCTGTCCATCGACCCAGTTGATATGACATTGCTGATAGGTGAAACCGCCACTGTAACCGTCACTGTCTCTCCCGGCGATCTGTTGGGTTACTACTACTATCAATACGGCTATTTCGTCGACGAAGACAAGGTTCTCCAGATTACAAATGTCAACGATGATAATAATGGAAAAATAACGTTCAACATTACTGCAATAACTGGCGGTGAGGCGAAATTGGTATACTACATAGAAGTTGACGGCGAACCCGTTGTCGTTACCTGCCATGTGACAGTACCTTATGTAGATGACCCCTACGACGGCGAGACAGACGGTCATAAATGGGTCGATATGGGGCTGCCTTCCGGCATCAAGTGGGCGACCTGCAATGTGGGTGCCATTTATTCCATCCAGCTCGGTTCCAAGTTTGCGTGGGGAGAGACAGAACCCAAGAGCCAGGGTTCCGGTTCGTACAAATGGTATGACGGCTCCGGTCAGATAATAAAGTACTGCAATCTGGAAGGCTGGGGCGTTGTGGATAATTTAACCGCCCTGGAGGCCGGAGACGATGCTGCTACGGCTGCCTGGGGACAGGACTGGTGCATGCCCACTGAAGATGATGTCTTTGAGTTGATACAGAACAGCAGCTATGAGATTATCAATCAGAATGGAATAATAGGGGCGAAAGTGACCAGCAAGATCAATTCTCACGCCATATTCCTGCCTGCCCGAATGGATCAGGGAGGGTATTCTGTGGATTATTTCACATCTACTTTGGGTACTGGCACCCCGATAACTGCGATGGCAATGTTCTTTGATGATTCTAATGCGGGCACCCGCGCGGTAAGTCGCTATAATGAGGTTCTCCCGGTCCGCGCCATCGTCGGAAAATCTGCACCAGTGCAGTATGTGCCCGTGGAGTCGGTGGATTTTGGATATTCGCACGATTTTCTCTCGGTCGGGGATGTCAGAAACCTGTCGGTAGACATAAGTCCGTCTAACGCGACCAATAAAAAAGTGACTTGGTCTTCTGACGACGAGAGTGTTGCGGTAGTAGACAGCAACGGTAAACTGACTTGCGTGGGTGCCGGAGAGGCGCTTATCTACGCAGAGGCGGACGGTAAAAAGGATTTCTTCATTCTGAGAGTCGACCCTCATATCAATAGCATTACTATTGAGCCCTCCGAACTGAACCTGACTGTCGGTCAAACAGCGATCGTTACCGTCAGGATAGATCCCGATGTGCCCCTTGGCTCGTATGGGATGAGCATCTGGGGTGGCGTCTTTGATATACAAAGCGTCGGAGATAATCCTATCACTTATCGTGTGACGGCCCTTGAAGAAGGTACGGGTTCCTTCACGTTCGATGCTTACGGAGCAGAAGCCACCGGCACCGTCACGGTGACCGCCGCCAAAGCCAGCACGCTGGCCGAACTTAAACAAATGGCCGATGCCGGCCAGGACTGCAGTTCCTACCTGGGGTATGTATTCACCACTTCGGGCAAAATCTTCAAAGATGCCGCCTCCATTCCCTCCGACGGCGGTTCCCCGGTTGCCATGATTGCATATATCGGCGCCAAGGGGTCGGCGGACAGCAGCCTCGGTAGCTCTAAATACAATGGCCTGGCCATCGCCCTGCAAAATGGGGCTTCGGTGAACTGGGGCAGGAAAGATAACGCTTATCTGGATACCCCTGAGTTTACCAACTGCAATAATATCTCCGCAGCCCTTGCTGATATGGCTGGCATTGACCATACCAACATTATGTCAGAAAGGTACTACAGTACCGCCGACGCAGCAAACAATTATGTGGTATCCGGTTTCAATCCCTCAGATTTTGGCTGCAGCAGCTGGTTTGTGCCCACGGCGGGGCAGTGGGCCAAATATTTGAATGCGATGTACGGCCATACCTGGTCCAATTTTGGAGATCCCGATCAGTACCAGTATGGAGTCAACTTCTGCGCTGCCATAGATAATGACATCATAGCTGCCGGAGGAACATCCTTGTTTACCTATCACAGCGGAAGCAATGCCTATTACTGGACGAGTTCAGAAGTGGACAATTTGTCTGCCATTCAAATGGGTTTCACCTATGTTGCTTTTCAAGGACGTGAGTACTTTTATGCGGCAAGCAAAGAGAATGCGTTTCAGCTCCGCTGCTTCATAGCTTTTTAAACGAAATAATCCTTAACAGATAACCTTATGATAAAGAAAGGCTTTGCCATAGCGCTGATGCTGATAGCGCTGTGCGCCTGCGGCGAAAAGCCCGAGGACAAGATAGTACCGGTAGCGTCCGTGACGCTGAGTCAGCCGGAAGCTGAAATGAAAGTGGGAGAGACCCTGCAGCTCAAGGCGCAGATCTCTCCCTCCAATGCCACAGAGCAGAATGTTGTGTGGGCATCTTCAAAGCAGTCCGTGGCGACTGTATCCGATGCCGGCAAAGTGACGGCCGTTGGCGAGGGTTCGGCTAACATTACCGCCAGCGTCGATGGCAAGAGCGCCAGCTGCGCCATTACTGTCACAAAACCGGAAGTGCCTGTGGTGCACGTAGAAAGTGTGACCGTGGACAAGACCGATGCGCATTTACAGATCGGGCAGTCTCTGGAACTGACTGCCACGGTGCTGCCGGATAATGCCGACGACAAGTCGGTGGCCTGGAAATCCACCAACCCGGAAATCGCCGAAGTTGACCAAAGCGGCAAAGTGACGGCCATATCCAGCGGCACTGTGACCATTACCGTGACCGCCATGGACGGCGACAAGGTCGCCGCCTGCGAAATAACGGTTTCCGAGGTTTTTGTCCCGGTAGAGTCGGTGACGTTCGAACATCCCGAGCTGATTGTTCATAAAGGAGATTCTTACCAGATAAACGTCATCGTGCTTCCCGAGAACGCCACCAACAAGACTATCACCTGGACATCGTCCGACCCCAGCATTGCATCCATCTCGCAGGAGGGCATAATTACCGGATTGGGAGACGGCCGGGTGGTGATAACCGCAAAGGCCGGTGACATAGAGGCCACTTGTGACATTGTAGCAATTGACGACCCTGTAATAATAGAAGACCACGACGGCGAGGAGAACGGCCACTATTGGGTCGATTTGGGCCTGCCGAGCGGCATCAAGTGGGCGACTTGCAACGTGGGCGCCGCTTCTGCCGAAGACTATGGCGGATATTATGCCTGGGGAGAGACCCTTACCAAAAGCGCTTATAGGCAAGAAAACTACAGTGTTCAAACCAAGTATTCAGCCGGCGACGATAACTTGACCCAGTTGCTGCCCGAAGATGATGCCGCGCACGTCGTTATGGGCGGTAATTGGTTTACGCCCACCCGGGAAGAGATGCAGGAACTGCTTGATAACTGCACCTTCGAAAGGGTTGATATGGGAAATGGCGCCGGGTACAAGGTAGTGAGCAAGAAGAATGGGAAAACCATGTTGCTGCCAGCTGCCGGCAGTAAAATCTTCGAAAACGAAGAATATGTCGGCGGGGTGTTTTTTTACTGGACGTCATCTGTCAAAGCTGACTTGGTTTCACAAGCATGGAATCTGAATACCTACAACAATGAGCTTGTCGTGGATGGCATGGAGAGATTCCGTGGCTGTCCCATACGTGCCGTCACCGGCAGGGCTGCAGTGCCGGTTGAAAGCATAAGGCTGAACAAGATACAGATATTCTCCATGCATCCGAATGACCGGATAACCCTTGTCGCAACTGTTCTTCCAGAGAATGCTGCCGACAAGAGTGTCAGATGGGCATCCACCAATCCGGGGATAGCCGATGTGGACCAGGCGGGCAATGTTACTGCCAAGAGCGTCGGCACAGTGACCATCACTGCAACCACCACAGACGGCGGTAAGGTCGCCGGCTGCGAAGTGACCGTCAAGCCCGCAAAAGTCGCCATCCAGAGCATAGCCATAGCTCCCTCAAGCGTATCAATGAAGGTCGGTGAGACCGTAATGTTAAAATTTATTGTAGCACCGCCGGAGGCCGATGTTTACAGTACCACTGCTGTCATTACCGGCGACAGTGGGGTTCTCGTATTTGGGACGGATGATGTCAGTACCCAGAAAACTATTGTGGCGCGCTCACCGGGCTCCGCAGCAGTCACCGTCAAAGTCAAGGGCGCTGGCGGCGAAGAACTGTCCGCCACCTGCCCCGTGACTGTGACGGAAGATACATCATATATTCCTGTGGATTATCTGGAATTCGATCAATCACATATTGAATTGACTATTGGGGATATCAGATCTCTGAGTGTGATGGTTTTCCCGGATAATGCAACCGACAAGACGGTCACATGGTCGTCTTCCGACAACCGTATCGCGAAGGTAAGTGCCAGCGGCCTGCTGACCGCTGTCGGTGCCGGCAGCGCAAGCATTATTGCTACGGCCGACGGCAAGTCCAATTCGTTTGATGTGACGGTAAAGAGCAACATTGTACCAGTGGAGAGCATCAGGCTTGATAAGTTTGATGAATTGCTGGGAACAGGCAATTCCCTTGACCTGACACCGACCGTGCTCCCTTCCAATGCCACGAATCAGACCGTGACCTGGTCTTCCTCTGACCCGGGAGTTGCAACGGTAGATGCTTCGGGACACGTTACGGCTGTGGATGCCGGAATCACCGAAATAAAGGCAATGGCGGGGGGAAAGGAAACGGACTGCCGTGTAACAGTGATAGCCGTTCCCCAGCGTATCGATCTCAATGCGACGCAGATGACATTGACCAAGGGAGAGAGAGCCACCCTTATCGGTACGGTATTCCCGGCCAACGCCAATGATAGGAATGTGTATTACTATGCAGACGGCTCCAGTGTTGTAATGGTCGGAGAAAGGACGGGAGAAGTATATGCGAATAAACTGGGTACCGCCGTTATCACGGCAAAGAATATATCCAGCGGTATCACTGCTACCTGCTCTGTCACAGTGGTAGCTGCCGGCCCTGCCGGCATTATTCTGGAGCAAAACAGTATCACTGTCGGTGATGCTGCAAGCCAGGATATCCGTGTTCCTCTGCAACTGGTAAATACCGATGGCTCGACGTTGCAGGCAACTGACGACGCAGACTGGATTGGAACCAGCGTAGTCGGTTCGAGCGTTGCTTTCTTTGTTGCCGAGAACAAGAGCACCTTGAGCCGTACGGCGACAATTACACTTACCTATAGTTCGGCGACAGCCACCGTCACCGTTACTCAGAGAGGCAAGACCCCTTCAGGACCGCCGGACATAGAACTTATCGTCAATCCGGATGCAAACAACGGTTTGAGTTCCACCGGAGGAGATCAAGGTGTCTGGGCAAGGGTTACCAATCCGGTCGAGGGCGTCCAGATGCAACTGTCCACCGACGTAGACTGGATGACAAATCTCCGCTCCGGTGCAAACGATACATATTATTTCACCACAGGCAAGAATACGAGCGGTCAGACACGCACGGGGCACTTTATATTGACCTACGGCTCTGTAACCAAGCGGATAAAATTCATTCAGGAGCCAGTTCTCGCCACCATTATTATCACGCCGAACGACGTGACAGTAAACTATAAGGCCCAGGTGGGTGAGTTTAATGTCGCCCTGCCCGAGGGCTTCAGCCATGACGGCCTGACATTCGAACCCGATGGCAACTGGATGAGCGAATTTACAGTAGCTGGCAGCACAGTGGCCTTCAGGATAAGGGAGAATAACAGCGGTAATGACAGGACCGGTCGCGTCAAAGTGAGCCTTGGCGGCCAGAGTGAGTGGTTCAGAATCACTCAGACATTTGATGCTCCGGAGGTTATACTGCCTGCTTCTTATAAACTTACTTATAAGGGACAGAAGGTGGTTATTTGGGGCAATATAACCAACCCCAGAGAAGAAGTTGGTTTTGATGTCCGCGTATTGAACAGTCCCGGCTGGATTTATGCCAACCCTGGCGGAGCATTCACCGTGACTGAGAATACAACCGGGAGAGCCCGCTCGGCTCAGGTGGAGATATCCTATGGCAATTATCTCAAGAAGACACTCACTGTAACCCAGGCGGCATCCGAGACTCAGGTAAGGACTGGCCTCAATGAATATAACGCACCCGTCAAGGGAGGCAATCTCTCGATGGACGTCCTTATAAGCGATCCTCTGCAATACACATCCCTTGAGGTAATTCCGGCGGATCCTTGGGTAGAACTCATTTCGTTGAAAGGTGGTGAATTGAAGTATTACATTGGCTTGAGGATACGAAAGAACTACTGGCCTGTTGAGAGAGTTACAACGGTGACATTCAAGTACGGTGGTTTCTCCGCTACTCTGAAAATCACTCAACCCGCCGGTGACGAGTTGCCTGTAGGATTCATAGATCTTGGCCTGCCAAGCGGAACCCTTTGGGCACTGACGAACCTGGGCTCCTCCAATGATTATGACTACGGCAGCTATTACGCCTGGGGCGAGACCACCGCGAAGACCAGCTTCACCTGGTTCAATTACACATTGGGCTCCGGCAGCAGGCCGTGGGAGAACCTGGGCAAGTATAACAGAAGTGATGGCAAGAAGGTTCTTGAACCCGAAGATGATGCGGCTACTGCTGCCGATGCTGCATGGAGCATACCTACCAGGGCGCAGTGGCAGGAGTTAATGGAGAATTGTGACTTCGAATGGATTCAGACTCCGGTGGCAGGCGTCAAGTTCACTTCAACTGTGAACGGTGAGTCAATCTTCCTTCCGGCTGCCGGCTGGAAAGCAGATAATGATCCATATGAACCGGCTTGTATTTACTGGTCCAAGAATCTCTCAGACGATGGCGATAGTACCACAGCCGTGACATTCGAGGCAATGGATTATTGGTCAATGTCCGTTGCAACACGCTACTATGGTATGCCTATCCGCCCTGTCCGCCAGAGATAATCCGGCCAAGGGCCATAAATAGAAAGCCACTGTCCGTTTTGGGCAGTGGCTTTTCGATTGCTGTTGACAATAGTGAGCTATGGACGGCCTAACGGAAACCGGTGTTCTGCTCGATTACGCCCTTGGAGATGTTGATCTCGTAGTCGGGGATGGGCAGGATCTTTTGGGCATCGGAGAGGGCGGCGTTGCGAAGCGCTCCTGCGGTGCGGATCAGGTCCCAGCGGCGATGGCTCTCGAAGGCAAGCTCGCGGTTTCGCTCGGCGAGAATCTCGGCGATGAAGGCTTCCGGGCCCGAAAAGTCGGCTGCGGTGAGCCACGAAGGCCTTTGGGAAGGCGGAAATGGCCTGCGGCGGACGTCGTTCAGGTGCCCGAGGGCCTCTTCTGTGATGCCGTCCCGGCGCGCCAGGGCCTCTGCGAGATTCAGCTTGATCTCTGCCAGGCGGATGAAGATGACATCGTCGTAACCGGCGTTGTTGGTGTACTTGAGGCTGCTAAGGTCAGTCGGATAGTAATTTGCGCTGCCATTGCCTATCAGGCAGTCTGAAGAGCCCTCCACCATGCCCCGCAAGTCGCCGGCGGCGTAGGTGCGGGAAGGGAAGTCCGCTTCCACAAAGAAGGTGCGTTTGGTGAAATACGGGCTGCTGGTGCCGTTGGGGTAGAGATCGGTGCTGATGCGGCTGGGCTGGTAGAAAATTATCTCGGAAGACCTCGCCACCGGGTCGGGGTAGGAGGATGCCAGGGCGTCGTCGTATTCGTTAGAGGGGAAAATGGAACTGCGATGGGCCGTGGACAGGTTTTCGAAACTGTAGGATTCGCATTCTATGACTTCCCTCGCATATTCGATGACCTTGTCCATGCATTCGCGGTCGTTGGTATAGCTCCCGCGGTAGAGCCAGATGCGCGACAACAGGGCCTTAGCTACCGGCGCTGTGGCCACAAAGCGGCCGGCGGCGGCAGACGGGGTGGCGCCCAGGTCCGGCAGGGCCTCTTCCAGATCATTGATTATGAAGTCCCAGGTCTTGGCGACGCTCTCGCGGGCCTGGATCTGGTCGGGGTTGTAGCCGTCGTAGGGCTTGTCGCGGATGATGAGGCCGAGGCCGCTCTCGTTGCCGGTCAGAGCTCCGTCGCCGAACATCTTGAGCAGGTTGAAATAGACGAATGCTCTCAGGAACTTGCCCTCGGCGATGATGCGTTTGTTGTCGGCCAACTGCACATCGCCGTAGCGGCTTACCCCATCGATAACGTTATTGGCATAGTCGATGGCGTTGTAGCCCTTGAGCCAGCTGCTGAGGATTTCTCCGTCGCGGACACTGTTGTCGTATTGGCCCTCTTCCAGGGCTATGACGCTGCTGGAGCCGCCGTCGCGGGCCTTGAGATTCTCTGTGCCAAGGTCGCCGGCCAGCCAGCAGTAAGAAGAGTAGGCATAGTTGTTCTGGTCTTCGGGAGCGCCGGCCAGAAAGATGTTCATACGCACGTAGGCGCCCATAAGGGCCGCCTGCGCCGTCTTGGGGTCGGAATATACAGTCTGGTCCACCATTACGTTCTCGGGCGCCAGGTCGAGGTTGCAGGAGGCGAGGACCGCAGTCAGAATCAGTGTGAAGAAATACTTTTTCATAGTCATCAGAAACTTATGCGGGTCCCCAACTGGAAGCTGCGGGACTGCGGCATTGTGAGATAATCGTAACCGGAGGATATGGCCGAAGAACCGAAGGCGCTGGACTCAGGGTCAAGTCCGGAATACTTGGTCAGCGTCAGCAGGTTGGTGGCCAGCACGTAAAGCTTGAACTGCTTCAGGAAGCCGATTTTCTTGAGCATTGAGGGGCTCATGGACCACGCCAGCTCCACGTTTTTCAGGCGCAGATAGTCGCCGCTCTCGAGATAGCGGGTGGTGGTCACGGCCGCGGTGTAGTCGTAGTTGCCTATGATGGAGGCGTTTCTCAGTGCCGGCACATCCGTCTGCTGGCCTTTCATCTGCCAGGTCTTGAGGATGTCCTTGTGCAGGTTGAAGGCGTTGGTGCTGGTGTAGGTCATAAGGTCCGCCTTGGTGGCGTTTATGATGCGCCCGCCCACGGAGAAGGTGCACAGGGCGGTGAGCTCCAGATTCCTGAAAGTGACGGTGTTGGTGATGCCGCCGTAGAAAGTGGGGAGGGCGGTGCCCATCACCCGCTTGTTGCCGTTGGAGTCGCTCCAGTTGGATGCCGGAGGCGCGGTTTTCTTGCTGCCGTCGTTGTAGAGCCAGAGCGGGTTGCCGGTGTCGGGATCGATCCCGGCCCACTGGTGCAGGTACCACTGGGCCACCGGGTAGCCCACGGCGTAATACTTGAAGGTGGAGTTGAGCTGGTCCAGCTGGTCGCCCTCGAAGTTGAGCTTGAGGATTTTATTGGTGTTGCGCGCCAGGTTCAGGGCCGTCAGGCAGCCCCAGTCGCCGCGCCGAAGCCAGGTGGCCACGAGCCTCATCTCCAAGCCGATGTTGCGCATGTCGGCGATGTTCTGGTCCTGTTTGGTGTAGCCGGTGTAGGCCGGTACGTCCGAGGCGAAGAGCATGTCTATGGTCTTGCGGTAGTACCAGTCCAGCGTGAGTTCCACCCTGCGGTCCCAGAAGATGGCATCCAGGCCGGCGTCGTAGGTGATGGTCTTCTCCCAGTTGAGGTTCACGTTGCCCGGCATGGAGGTCTTGAGGTAGGCGTTGCCGCCGTAGGGAATGGAGCTCAGGACGTAGGTGGCCTGGGCGCCGTAGTAGCTGTTGTAGGCATCCTTGCTCTGCCAGCCGATGGAGCCGCGGACCTTGAAGTCATTGACCCAGGGCATGTTTCTCTTGACGAAGTCCTCTTCGGAAATTCTCCAGCCGGCAGAAACGCTGGGAGTGCTGAGGAAGCGGTGCTCGCGGTTGTAGCGGGACGAGCCGTCCAGACGGTAGGTAAGGCCGAGGATATACTTTTGGCGATAGGTATAATTCACCCTTGCAAAGGCGCTCAGCAGGGCCCATTTGCTGCTGCCTGCGTTGGTCACCCGCTTGTTCTGGGCGGCGCCGACGCCTATCAGCAGGGGACTGAAAAAGTCGGAGCCGTAGATAGAACTGGAGTATTCGTCGCTGGTCTCGTAGCTCTGCCCGATGACGCCCTGCAGAAAGCTTTTGTCGGCAAATTCAAAGTTGATGTTGGCGGTGTTGTTGGTCACGAAGCGGAAGTTGTTCCTCGTGGTTTCGGAGGCCTGGTTGTTGGGGATGCTGGCGGAGATGGACGCCGGCAGCTCGTCCTTCTTGGTGTAGGTGCGGCTGTTGCTCAGATCCATGCCGACCTCGCTGCGGAGCGAGAGCCATTTGAGGGGTTTGAGCTCGGCATAGACATTGCCTATGGCGCGCGTGTCCTGCAGCTCGCAAAGGTTGTCGTAGGCGCTGGCAACCGGGTTGTAGGCGTCCAGATAGCCTATGGAGTTGTAGGGGCTGAAGCCGTAGTGATACGCTCCGTTTTCTTCGTAAACGGGGACGTTGGGCGCGTTTTTAAGCGCGAGATTGTAAATCTTGGAGGCCTCTACGGCATTGTTGTACTGTTTGGTCATCGACATGTTGGCCCCGACCGTGAGCAGCCTGCTCACCTGGGATGTGAGGTTGATGCGGGCGTTGTAGCTGCGCATGTCGTTGTTGATGACATAAGAGTCGGTGTCGGAATACCTGAGGCTGATGAAATAGTTGACCTTGTCGGTGCCGCCGTTCACAGAGGCCGACATATTGTGGCTGACGGCCGTGCGGGTCACGGCATCGACCCAGTCGGTGTTGATGCCGCTTTTGAACTTGTACCCCGTGCTGGGGTAGTACATGGAGTAGATTTTTGCGTATTCGTCTCCGCCCAGAACGGGGAGTTTTCCTATCGGGCGGTCAAAGGAGATGCCGTAGTTGACTGTGACCTGCGCATCTTCCCGCGCCCCTTTCTTGGTGGTGATGAGGATGACGCCGGCGCTGCCGCGGGAACCGTAGATGGCGGTGGCGTAGGCATCCTTGAGAATCTCGATGGACTCTATGTCGTCCGGGTTGAGGGCGGCCAAAGGATTTTTTTCAAAATTCTGGTCGATGACGTCGGAGTTGAATTCCAGGGAACCGCCGCCTGTGGTCATGCTGCCCATCGCGAAGGCGCGTATGGAGCCGCCGGTGGTGCTGGAGAGGTTGCCTGCACGGTCGGTGCCGTAGATGGGCACGCCGTCTATCACATAGAGGGGGTTGTTGTCTCCCATGATGGAGCTGACACCCCTGATTACAAGCAGATTGGCGCTGCCAAGGCCGCCGGAAGAGGCCGAGACGAAAACGCCGGGCGCTTGACCCGCCAGAAGCAGGTCCAAAGATGCGCCGGCCGCTTTCTCTTCGCGGAGTTTGACGGAGCTCATGGCTCCTGTGATGCTTCTGCGATCCTGGCTGCTGTAGCCGGTCACCACCGATTCGACCAGACGGAAACCGGTGTCTTCCCGGAGCGTGACGTTGAATACAGAGCGGTTGCCGGGGGCTTCCCTGTGGGTCTCGTAGCCAATCATCGAGAACGTGAGGACCGCCCGGGGAGTAATCTTTATGAGATACTTGCCGTCGCCGTCTGTATAAGTAGCGTTGGAGGACCCTTCTTCAAAGACCACGACCCCGGCCACAGGCTGGCCTTTGTCGTCGGTCACTGTACCACTCACCGTAACCTGGACCTGCTGGGCCCAGATTACGGTGGTAAGTACAAGTGTCAGAAGGGATGACAGAAACTTCTTCATCCGCAGTTATTTATTTGATTTTCTTCTTCCAGGTGTCAAAGATGATTTCGTCAGCCGCATCGGGAGCGCCGTAGAAACCTGAGCAGATGCCACGTCCGCCGAATATCCAGAGCATATCGCCGTCCACAACAAGGCAGGGACGTGAGCGGCCGACATAGGTGTCGGGCATGGCGTTCTCGCCAGTAAGTTCGGTCCAATTGACGCCGTCGGTAGAGCGGAAAATCTTGTTGGACAGGGCAAGTTCATAGATTGGATTGCCCTTGTCATCGACTTCTCCGGTGGGTACGTGATATTCACCACCTACCATATAGAGAACATCATCTGTGCCGGCAACGCGCATATTCCACATTGCGCCGAATCCGCCGTCGGCAGTCTCTTCGGTCCAGGTCAAGCCGCCGTCAGTTGTGCTGTAAACTGCAGTCTGTGCATATTGAGGGCCGACAAAATTTTGGATACCTCCAGCAACGAATGTCTTGCCCTTGAAGGTGTACAAAGGGCTGCAGAAAGATCTTGCCGCATTGGCGGTCTTATCTGCACCCTCAACGGGAGTCCATGTTACACCGTCACTGCTGGTTGCTACATTGTAAGATCGCTGCAACATCCCGAATACACATCCGAGGCCGCCCATATAGGTCAGTTGGTCGCCCTGGACAATAAGTCGTGGATCTACGTACCCGTTGAAGGCATAGCTGTCGTCTACGACAGTTTCAGCAGCCCAATCTTCTCCGTCAGGAGATGAACTGAGGTACAGTCCGGAGATCTCGGGTCCGGGCATCCATCCTTGTTCAGGGTCGTTTCCGTCTTCGTCAATTCCATAGTAGCGCCCGCCACCGTAGGCCCAAAGCTTGTCCTGGAACACAACCAGCCTGGCGCCGAAAGCTCCTGTTACAGCTATGCTGGTATTGACTTTCTGCCATGCAATGCCGTCAGCAGACTTGTAAACATCGTAAAGTGCGTGGTTATCGACTGCCGTCCCTTCGGGATAAGTAGAAGTGATGGCGTAGAACTCACCCTTGAACATCGTCACGTCGAACCATGCTGCAGAAGGGAAGCCGGAGCCGGTCATGTTGGAGTTGACCCTCTTTCCGGAGGTCTGGCTGGCGTCGTTGGCGTCCTCTGTCAGGGTTACGGTATAGCTGATTTCCTTGTCGCCCTTTACTGCCACGATTGTGACGGGAGCGGAGAAATCCGCAGTGGTAACGCCGCTTTCTACAACTTCGCCGCCCATCTTGACCTCGGTCTCGAGAGTGGCGGTGTAGTTAATCTTCATCACATACTGAGACTCGGGCATATCCGGCTCGACGGGATCCGCAGTGTTGACGATGGTCTTGGCCTCCTGGTCAACAACGCATTCTACAGTCTGCCCGTTGGGCATGGTGAGGGAGAAGGTGAGGATTCCGAAAGGATCATCCTGTGGTTTGTGGCAACCCCACAGAACCATTGCGAAGCACACAAGTGCAACCAAAGGAAACAGTTTTTTCATTGTGATTAAGGATTTAAAAGGTTTATGTTGGTTGGGTTACTGACGTTTGATGGGGGTGGCGGGAATCATCATTCCGGCGCCCATGCTTGCGGCGGGAACGGCCTCGGCGGCTTTCTTCGCTTCTTTTTCCTTCTCCCTCTCTCCGGGCATGTAGCCGTCCAGCAGGTCGCCTATGGTCTTGCCGATGGCTTCGCCGCGGAGGTTCTTGGCCACGATCTTGCCTTCTTTATCCAGGAGAATGATGAAAGGAATGCCGCCGAACTGGTACTTGTCCATGACCTCGGCGCCGGCCTTGGGGGCGAGCACCTGGGGCCACTCCATGCCTTCTTCGGCCATGGCTTTTTTCCAGGCCTCTTCGCTCTTGTCAATTGAGACGCTCAAAAATACCACGCCTTTGTCCTTGAACTGGGCATAGGTCTTCTTGAGGTTGGGCACTTCGCCGCGGCAGGGGCCGCACCACGATGCCCAGAAGTCTATCAGCAGCAGTTTGCCGCGGAAGTCCTCGGGGCCGAGTTCGGTACCGTCTGCGCTCGGGCATTTGAACAGGGGGGCCGGCTGGCCGACCATCATCCTCATTATGCTCTCCTTCCTGGCTGCAACGTCCTCACGCATCTTTGCGGCGGGTTTGTAGCCGGGGTGGGCCTGCTCGAGTTTGTCCAGTGCGGAGCCTATGAGCTCTTCGTCTGCCACGGGGTCGAGCATCGCAATCACTGCCAGTACGCTCGGGCAGTCCGAGTAGCGCTCCAGAAGATATTTCTCCCGTGCCTTGAGGTCGGCGTAATTTGCGTCGTAGAGCTTTTTGGTGAGATTGTCCTTGTCCAGGCCGGAGGCAAAGTTGGCACCGTAGGCAGCCTGCGAGATGGCAATCATCGTCTGATAGTTACGGTGATTGTTAAAGTTGAGGTCGTTCATCAGCTGGTTCTTGGGGCTGCCCTTGATGAGCACGAACGGAGGGTTCTTGATCTTGACCCGCGCAGTGTCGATACCGCGGAAATCGATGGTCATGTCCTCGTCCTCTGCCCAGAGAGAAACCCTCTCCCAGTGACCGCAGTCCAGGAAATATACACCCGGCTCGGCTATGGAAGCAGTTATGGCGTAGTTCTGGTTCTCATCCACGTCCACCACTGCAACAGTGTCCTTCACGTGGTCGCCCCAGCGGTACAGTGCCATCTGCATGCCGGGCTCCGTGAATTTGACGTGGCCTTTAATAGTGATTTGCTTGTCTTGGCAGGATACAGCAGCTGCCAGGACAATTACGAAAAGGAGTAATTTTTTCATAATTGGTGTAGTAAATAATCGTCGCAATGTTAACAAAAAATATGTAATATGTTATATCTTTTGTCGATATTCTTTTTTGCCCCTGCGGATTACGATGCAGGGCTCCGTGGCGCCCAGGCGCATCCGGCTGCAGCTTATCTCGCCGGCGCGGTGGAATATGGCGACGACTGTGCCGCGATGCCTCAGCGCCTGGCAGTCAGATGTGTTGCAGAGTATCTCCACAGCCGGCTTGCGGGCCATGCGGCAGGCTTTGCTGCAAGGCAGTATGGCGTAGGCGTAAGTGTCGCCCTCGCTGCTGTGGACCTTGGCCGCATCATGCTTTATCCACATTTTGAAAATGTCCCTGGTGACCAGGGTGTCGGGCAGCGACGGCTCCATGCGGTTCCACTTTCCGGACTGCGGACCTGCGCTCAGGGCCAGCTCGCCGTCCAGCACCACATAGCCGGTGCGGCCGTTGTATGCAGCGTTGCCGCGGCGGCGGAAGTT
>CACXHG010000120.1 GCA_902767355.1 uncultured Bacteroidia bacterium | reverse complement strand
GCTGATTCCCTTTGGCGAAATGGCCCCCGTGGCCGGCACGCCTATGGACTTTACCGTGGCCAAGCCGATAGGGCAGGATCTGGATGCAGATTTCGAGCCTCTGAAATTTGGCAAGGGCTACGACCACTGCTGGTGCATAGACGGTTACGACGGCACCCTGCGCCCCGCTGCAGAGCTTTGCTGCGCCGGCCGCAAGGTGGCCCTATTTACCAATCAGCCCGGCGTGCAGGTATATACCGGCAACTGGCTGGACGGCTGCCCCGACTCTCCCGACGGCTATAAGTACAAGGATTACGACTGTGTAGCCCTGGAGTGCCAGGCCTGGCCCGACAGCCCCAACAAGCTGCAGTTCCCCTGGCGGCCCCTGCTCCCCGGCGAGACCTACCTGAACATCATCGAGTGGCGGTTTAGTTGCGAATAGCTATCGTCATGCCGTCGCGAAGGGGCAGCATGATGCAGTCGAAGCGGCTGTCGGAGGCCACGAGATTGTTGAATTCCAAGATGCCGGCGCTCTGGACATCCCGGGGCGCCGGTTCCTGCACTACCTTGCCGTCCCAGAGGGTGTTGTCGGCGATGATGGCGCCGCCGGCGCGGACCTTGCCGGAGGTCAGACGCCAGTAATCAGGGTAGTGCCGCTTGTTGGCGTCGATATATACAAGGTCGTAAATATCTTCCAGCGTGGGGATTATCTCCAGTGCGTCGCCCAGGTGCAGGCATACCTTGCCACTGATTCCGGCTATTTGGTAGCCTTCACGGATGATGTCTTCAAGCTCGTCGTTGATTTCTATGGCGTCTATGCGGCCGTCGTCGGCCAGCCCTTCGGCCAGGCAGACTGTGGAATAGCCGGTGAATACACCCAGCTCGAGCACTCTGCGGGGGCGCATCAGGCGTGAGATGGCGCCCAGCAGCCCGCCTTCGATGGGGCCGGAAAGCATGCGCGCGTGGTTGGTGCGCAGATGCGTCTGGTGCTTGATCCACTCCAGGGTTTGAGCGCTGGAGGGCAGGGAAGAGTGCTGCCGGCAATATTCCTCTAGGGTCATAATTATCTGTATATCAGTTTGCAGATGCGATCTTCGGCAAAGATTTCGCGGGCCACGCGCTGCAGCTGCTCGCTGGTGACTTCGTCCAGCTTGCGGCGGAACAGCTCGCTGGTGGGGTATTCGCCCCCGCGCAGTATGCTGCGGCCTATGGAGAGGGCCTGAGCCTCGCCATATTCGCTTGCGATGGCGTTCTGGGCCATGATCTGCTTCTTGGCGGCCTTGAGGGCGGCGTCGCTCAGGGGCACTTCGCGCACCTTGCGCAGCTCTTTCATGACCAGCTCAATGCACTTGTCCACATTGCTCTTGTCGCAGCCGAAATAAACCAGAGCGACGCCGGCGGTGGAGTAGCGCACGTAGGAGGCGTCGATGTGATATACCAGCGCCTTTTTCTCTCGCAGCGAACTGTTCAGGCGCGAGTTGCTGGCCGGACCGCCCAGGATGTTGACAAGCATGGAGAGGGCGATGCGGTCCTTGTGGCCGAAGGGATAGGCCCGGCTGCCAAGGATGCAGTTGGCCTGGTGGAACTTGCGGGCCTTGTCTATGTTGAAAAGCTGCTCTGCCGGAGTCGCCAGATGGGCGCGGTCGTATTTGACCCCGCCGAAGGGGTGCGTGTATTTCTGCTGCAGGCGGTCCACCAGCGCCACGGTGGCCATCTCGTCAAAGTCCCCGACCACGACCATGCTCATGTTGTGGGGATTGTAGTGTTCGCGCACAAAGGCCTTTATATCGTCTGAAGATATGTTTTTCAGGGAGGCGGCGGTGCCCAGTATGGTGCGCTGCAGGGGGTGCCCCTTGAAGAGCTGCTTCTCGTAGTCTTCGAAAATAAAGTCGGCCGGGTTGTCCAGCGTCATATTAATCTCGTCGCACACCACGTTCTTTTCTTTCTCCAGCTCGTCGGTGTCGAAGAGCGAGGTGAACACAATTTCCAGCGAGAGGTCTATCGCCTTGGCTATATCCTCCTTGAGCACGGTGCAATATACCACCGTCTCTTCTTTGGCAGTGTAGGCGTTCAGATCGCCGCCCAGCTTTTCCAGGCGGTCGTTTATGCTGCGGGCCGAGCGCTTCTGGCAGCCGCGGAATATCATGTGTTCCGTCAGGTGCGCTATGCCGTGCTTGCCTTCCGGCTCATTGGCAGTGCCGGCCTTGATGCAAAGGGCGCAATAGGCCACCGCAGAGTTGGTCTTTCTGAAGGCCACTTTCATCCCGCTCTGCAGTGTGAATATCTGATTTTCCATGAATCTCATTTAAGGAGTGCAAAATTAATAATAATTCGTATTTTTGTGTGATATGGCACAATTCATCGTTTCGGCACGCAAATACAGGCCTGCCACTTTTGACAAGCTCATAGGCCAGGAAAATATTGCCCGCACCCTCAAGAACTCCATCGTGAGCGGGCAGCTGGCACACGCATACCTTTTCTGCGGCCCGCGCGGCGTGGGCAAGACCAGTTGCGCCCGCATCTTTGCCAAGACCATAAACTGCTCCAATCCGGGGCCGGACATGGAACCCTGCGGCGAGTGCGAGTCCTGCCGCTCCTTTGCAGAAGGGCGTTCCTACTGCATACACGAGCTGGATGCCGCCAGCAACAACTCGGTGGACGACATCCGCAACCTCACCGACCAGGTGCGCATCCCGCCCCAGATAGGCCGCTACAGCGTGTATATCATAGACGAGGTGCACATGCTCTCGCAGGCCGCCTTCAACGCCTTCCTGAAGACGCTGGAGGAGCCGCCGGAGTACGCCATATTCATCCTGGCCACCACCGAAAAGCATAAGATACTGCCCACGATCCTGTCCCGCTGCCAGACCTACGACTTCAACCGCATCCGGGTGGAGGACATCGTGCGCAACCTCAAGGGCATAGCCGCCAGCGAGAATGTGAACATCAGCGACGATGCGCTGCATATCATCGCCCAGAAGGCCGACGGCGCCATGCGCGACGCCCTCACGCTCTTTGACCAGACGGTGGCTTTCTGCGGCAGCGAGATCAGCTACGAGCAGGTCATTGGCATCCTGAACGTGCTGGACTATGACTATTACTTCCGCCTGACGGACATGCTGCTCGCCGGCGATTTCGCCCAGGCGCTGATGCTCTTCGACGAAGTGCTTTCCAAGGGCTTCAACGCGCTGCACTTCATCTCCGGTCTCAGCAGTCACCTCCGCGACCTGATAGTGTGCAAGATGAGTTCTTCCCGCAGCCTGCTGGAGATGGCTCCCAGCGTCGCCGCAAAATACGACCAGTACGCCGCCAAGTGCTCCATGGGCTTCCTCTATCAGGCGCTCGAGATATCCACTGCTTGCGAGACGGGCTACAAGGCCTCCGGCAATCCGCGCCTGCTGATAGAATTCGCCCTGATAAAGATGGCCCGTCTGGCCGGTCCCTTCGAAGGTGAGGCCGTCTTGGCGGCACCTGCAGCGGCCCGTCCTGCGGCGCCGGCACCTGCTTCGGTACAAGCACCGGCACCGGCATCAGCACCGCATCCGGCAGGCGCAGCAGCTCCGGCAGCAGCCCCTGCAGCGGCCCGTGCGTCCGAGCCAGCCGAAATACGGCAAACCGCCGCGGCTGACGTCGCCGCCGCGCGTCCTGCCGCCGCACCCAGGCCGGCTGCCCCGCGCACCGCAGGCTTCTCTATCAAGAATATGATAAACGCAGCCTCGCAGCCAAAGCAGAAAGAGGATGCCAGCCAGCCGTCGGCGCAGCCAGTAGAGCTTACGGAAGAGGCCTTCGAGAAAGCCTGGGAGGCAATAGTGTCAGAGCAGAAGCCCAAACTCAGGGCGCTGCTCACCAGCGTAAAGCACGAGTTTGACAAAGATGAAGCGACCCTGACCCAATTTGTGGCAAACGACTTGCAGAGGGATTGGATTATGAGCAATATGCACTTCATCCTCGAGGATAAGTTGCGCAAAGCCCTCGGCGGGCACGCGGTGAAGATTCTGGTGGAGGTGCTGCCTCCTGAGCAAGTCAAGGTCAACACTGAATATATGCCCACCGAAGTGGCCAAGGCAATGATTAAGGATTCGCCCCAGATGGAAAGTTTCAGCCGCGAGTTCGATCTGGATGTCTCATAAACGATTAAATCTATGAAACTGTTTACAAGCAATCTTGTCAAGAAATATGGAATGAGGACCGTCGTCAAGGGAGCCTCGATAGAAGTAGAGCAGGGTGAGATAGTGGGCCTGCTGGGACCCAACGGTGCCGGCAAGACCACCAGCTTTTACATGATGACGGGGCTGGTAAAGCCCAATTCCGGCAAGATTTTCCTGGGCGACGAAGAGATAACCAACCTGCCGATGTACAAGCGTGCCCAGAAAGGCCTCGGCTACCTGGCGCAGGAGGCATCCGTGTTCCGCCGCCTGAGCGTGGAAGACAATATCCGCTCAGTGATGGAGATGAACCACATCCCCCGCCAGCAGAGAGAGGAGCGGCTGGAAGAGCTCATACGCGAATTCGGCATGGGCAAAGTGCGCAAAAGCCTGGGTATCCAGCTTTCCGGCGGCGAAAGACGTCGCTGCGAGATAGCCCGCGCCCTGGCCACCAATCCCAAATTCATACTTTTGGACGAGCCCTTTGCCGGTGTCGATCCCATCGCCGTGGAAGACATCCAGCACATCATAGCCCACCTCAAGACGCGCAATATCGGCATAGTGATCACCGATCACAACGTGCACGAAACCCTGGCTATCACCGACCGCGCCTATCTGCTCTACGACGGCGAGATACTCGAGAGCGGCACCCCGGAACAACTTGCGGCAAACCCTGAGGTCCGCCGCAAATATCTTGGCCAGAACTTCGAACTGCGCAAGGCCGTCCTTCACAAACGACCCGGCGAGGAGTTCTAGTACCCTTCCGTATTTATTGAAGCGGGCCGCGAGATATCTTCTCCACCAGCAGAACTCCGCACCCAGCTCTTATTAAGAGAGCAGTGCGGCAGTCCAAGCTTGCAGGGAAGTCCTCGTTCTGAAGTGCGCTTGGTGTGCCACCTGCGAGCAGCACCGCGTGCATTTCCTCTGTCAAAGTGCGCTTGGTGTGCCACCTGCGAGCAGCACCGCGTGCATTCCCCTATGTCATCTCGAGCGAGCGCAGCGAGTCGAGAGATCTCCCGCTCCGTGCAGATTCCTTCGCTTAGCAATTTTTTTGGGAGCAAAAATACTGCCTTGCCTCCACCGCCCCCTTGGCCTGGCGTGTCGCCGCGCATCCGAGGGCATTTCTCCGGGCCAGGACAGATGGGCGTGAGCGTGCAAGGCCGTTTTGCTCACCGCGATTGGTCTGGGGGCTGTCGGTGAGTGAATCGCCCCTTGATTACTCACCACCGTGGTCGGCTGGCGATTTCGGTGAGCACAGACGCCCACCGAGGCAGCTCTAATCTGGCGTGTCGTGCAGCAAACTGCCGATAGGGGTCCAATAATATGGCAGACTATCGGCAAATAAGGCCATTTTTGCTCATACCCTGCAGTGCTTTTGGACCTCTATCATCACTGGGGGTATAGCAATTCAACCGGCTACACCCGAGACCTCCCGGCGCGCAAGATGAGAATGGCGCATATATCATTATTCTGTAGCGAAACGCGGGAGGTAAACCGTCGGCAGCAGAATATTCGCTAAGAAGACCAAAGATGCCGACACAACTATTGCTGGTGGGGCATTAGAACCCTTCCGGACCGCCGTTCTGGTCCAAAAGGTCGTGATAATCGCCGTCCTGAATGGCATCACCGGCAGGATCTGCATTGCCGCCCTTCTCAATGAATTCGCGTACATTCTTTGCAGCATTCGGGTCAGGTTTCCAGTCGCCGGGACCATCGATGCGCCCGCCGATGCCCATCCTCTTTGCCTCTTCCGGAGTGAAAACCTCCTCATAGGAGCGAGGTTTGGGTCGATTGGCTTTTGCCCGTTCTTCTGCCGCATCTGCCATAATCTGTGTGATAATGACGGCCAGCACAAGGACTCCGGTAACAATCCAGGCCCAGCAGCTAGACTTCCGGTACCAGGGCTTCTCCTGAGGTTGTTTACTTGCTTTGGGCATACTGTCGGCAACGTTTTCTGGCGGCAGCCAGTTCTTTACTCTTATTAGGATTATAGGTATAGTTCATCAAGGGCTGATACTTCTTTATCAGTTCCTTCTCCGTTTCATTAATCTCGTCCTGCTCCACGACAATCCAGTTCACAAACAACGACTGCTTTATCCATTTCCTGATAGCTTCGGTATCCTCATCACTGAACTCATAGTTGTTCTGGTTGGATTTCCCGATAAGGGAACCCTTAGGCGGGAGGTAATCCAGCACAGCGCCAATGCCGCGGAAGAAAGTGGCCGGTCTTTTGTGATTCAACTCTTCCTCCCAGAGTCTTTCACGTAGAGAGTTACCTTTGCCGATGTAGATGATACCGTCGTCTCG
>CACXHG010000119.1 GCA_902767355.1 uncultured Bacteroidia bacterium | reverse complement strand
TTCGCCCTCGGTCAACAGGCCTTCGGTATTGATGTAATACTGATAGCCGTCACCGCTGGTGAAGAAGATGTCGCCGTCTTTGAGCGCGGTTGCGCCAAGGCGGAAGATGCCCTCTCCAATCTTTGCCAGAGGCTGGCCGGCAGTTTCGGCTGCAGAACCGCCTATGGTAAGGGTATGGGGAACATGCTGCACGCCCTCGGAGAGAGGAACGATGTTGGAGATCGTATAGCTCAGGGAGCCGTCTGCCGCTATGGTCAGAGTCACGTCAAATGTGCTGGACTCTGTCTCGGAAGCGAGTTTCCAGAGATGATCCCACTGACCCTGGCCGGCGAACTCATTCAACTCGCGGATCTGGCTGCTGCCGTCGCTCATGGTAGCGCGGGTCTCTGCGTCGCCACTGTCGGGACGACCCCAGGTGCACTTCTCGCCGTCGATAGTCACATAGAAGGAATAGCGTTCCTCGCCGTTGGCTGCACACCAGTCCCAGCCTCGGTAGAATTCTACAGAGGTATTGGTGCGGAATTTACCGCCACCGACATATTTGAGCACGTCGCTCTCTACAGAGCGGGGGTTGGGAGCGGCCCAGGTCAGGGTGATGTCGTTCAGGGGAGTACGCTTAACCTCGCGGGTCAGGAAGTTGAGGGTGATGCGTTCAGCTTCGCCCGCAGCCGTTGCAGTTATCTCCTGGCTCTTTTCGCCCTCGGTGAGCAGGCCCTCGGTATTGATGTAATACTGATAGCCGTCGCCGCTGGTAAAGAAGATGTCGCCGTCCTTGAGCGCAGTTGCGCCGAGGCGGAAGATGCCCTCGCCAATCTTTGCCAGAGGCTGTCCGGCGGTTTCGGCTGCCGAACCGCCGATGGTAAGGGTCTCGGGAACGTGCTGCACACCCTCCGAGAGAGGAACGATGTTGGAGATGGTGTAGCTCAGGGAGCCGTCTGCTGCGATGGTCAGAGTCACGTCAAATGTGCTGGACTCAGTCTCGGAAGCGAGCTTCCAAAGGTGATCCCACTGACTCTGCCCGGCAAATTCTGCCAGAGGCAGAGTGTAGCTGCCGCCTTCGCCCACGGCAGGACGGTTCTCACCGTCGCCGTCGTCGGGACGGCCCCAGGTGTAGAGGTCTTCGCCTATAGTCAGATAGAAAGAGAAACGCTCCTCGGGCCAGCCGAAACCGGAGTAGAAGGCAGGCACGCGGACGCTTTCAGCCTTGAAGATGCCGTCGCCTCGATAAGAGAGCACGCCGTTCTCCAGAGGCTGCTGGTTGTAGCCCCAGGTCATAGCCACCTCGCCTATCTGGGCGCGGGTCACGGTCTGCTCGTTGAAGTCCACGATAAGGCGCTCGATAGTGCCTGCAGGTGTAGCTGAGAAGTTGGTCATATTCTCGCCCTGTACGATGGCTCCGCTGCTTGCATAATACACGTGGCCGTCGCCTTCGAAGTAAACGCTGCCGCCGGTGAAGCTTGTGAAGGGCAGCACGAATACGCCCTCGCCCAGCTTATCCAGACTCTTGCCGGTATCGACCGAGCCGTCGCCCTTTATCACGAGGCTTGCAGGAATGTCCTGTATGCCGCCGCTGGGGATAGGATCGCCGGGGTTGTAGGGCTGGATATTGGTAAATTCGTGATAGAACTTGTTGTCTTTGTTGGTATAGATCACAAGGTCGAAGATCTTGCCTTCCACCTCTTCGGGGAACTTGAACGGGCCGTTGCCCCAGTCGGGACGGTTGCCGTACTCGGCAATTTCGAAGTATTCTATGCCGTATTTGACACTCGGGCGGGTTGCACCGTACTTGGCATCGGTGGTGCTCCACTCGCAGTCGTTGCCGTCAACGCTCACATAGATGGTGTAGCGCTCTTCGCCAGTTGCTGCGCACCAGTCCCAGCCGCGGAAGAACTCCTCGATGACCATGCTGCTGGCCTTGAAGATGCCCTGACCGACATAGGAGATGGTGGTGTTGTAGATGGGATACTCACCGTCGTCAAGCCACTTGCAGGCGCAGGGATATACGCTCAGGCCGCTGATGGTCTCGAACTTGACGCCGAGGGAGTTGAAATCGACGGTGATTCTGGTCACTTCGCCCATGCCGGAAGCGGTCACGTTGCCGCTGCCCTCGCCTTCCATGATCTTGTTGGAAGAGTTGAAGTAATACAGTCCGCCAGTTTCGTCGTCGCTCTTGAAATAGATCTGACCGGCATCAAGGCGGGTGTATATCTGATAGAGGCCTTCCTTCACTATGCGGAATTCGCGGCCTTCCACCTCGCCGGAGGCTTTGGCTGCTGAGCCCATCAGATAGAGGGCCTTGGGGAAGGCGTCGATGCCTTCGCCGCGGGTCACCTTAATAGAATTATGACCCTCATACACTTTGGCCTCGCCGCCCTTTGCAGCACGCACTGTCCAGATAAGTTCGCCGCTTTCGCCGGTCTTGATGCCGGCCTTGCGGGCTATCGCGTTCAGCTCTGCATGGCTCAGAGTCAGCTGGGATTTGGCACCCTGGTCGCTCTTGAGAACTTCCACGGGCTCTGAGAAGTCGCCGCCGGGCAAATCAAAGAGAACCTCATAGAGAACAACGCCGCCGTCGGCTGCGCCGCCACCGTCCCAACTGAGCACTACCCGGTCAGAAGAGGTGACATCCAAAGTCACCGCTGCGGGAGAGTCAAGGGATGTGGGCATGTTGAACATGGTGTTCAGCTCGTACTTGGGCTGACATCCCGCAAAGAGCAATATTATTGCGAATATTGAAAGTATCTTTTTCATAATCTCTTACCAATTAGGGTTCTGATCAAGACTGTTGTTAGTGAGGTCGCGCTCCTTCTGAGGGATGGGCCACAGATAGTGCTTGGCAGCGTCAAACTGGCGCTGCTCTATGCGTACGAAACCATTGTCGGTACCGACTGTCTCGCCGGTATACATGCCATGGCACCAACCATTGAGTACTGTCTCGGCAGTTTTCCAGCGGATGATGTCGGTACGCCTCTGGCCTTCGAATGCCAGCTCGCAGCGGCGTTCATTACGTACGATCTGCTTAAGGTCGCCGGAAGAAGGGAAATCCAGCGCGCCGGCATCGGTAAAGCCTGCGCGGGAGCGGATAGGCCTGATGGTGGCGTTCCAGACTGCCTCTGTGAGCGTACCAAGCTCAGCGTGAGCCTCGGCATTCATCAGCAGCACGTCGGCGTAGCGGATGATTATGGCGTTCAGGCCGGACATAAGGGTGAGCCTGTAGCTATTGTCCCACCACTTGCGGATATAATAGCCGGTAGGTGTCACGTCAGAAGTTGAGTTGAAGGCGTCGCGGCCGCTCCAGTCGGGCTCGACCTGAGTTCCGTCGGCCATCGTATAGGAATTGCCGGGATACATCACCGTTGCTGCCAGGCGGGGGTCGCGGCCAGCCCAGGGATCGGAGGCGTCATAGCCGCTGCCAGCCTCGTCTATAGCCTTGCCGTTGAGCATGATATAACTGTCCACCAACGATTTGAGGGGAGCCAGGTTGGAGTAGCCGCCCATGGACGGGGGAAGGGTGTTGTACATGATGTTGTGCTCACGGTTGACCGGCATATACTGGTTGGCGAACATAATCTCACCGCAGGTTTCGGCACCCGCCTCGAACAGACCCTGATAAGAGGGGTAAAGCGCTATGCCGCTGTCGGACATGATCTCTGCGGTGATGTCGCGCACCTTGTCCCACTTTGCATCAAAGAGATAGAGTTTTGCAAGGATGGCCTTGGCAGCCCACTTGGTCATGCGGCCCTGGTCCGCTCCGGAATAGGAACCGGGAAGGGCATCTGTCTTGAGCGCTGCCTCAATGTCGGTAGCGATGCGGCCGGAGGTCTGCTCTGCAGTCTCACGGGTGGCCACGCGGCTCTGGGCGATGCTGATGGGTTTGTCAAAGTAAGGCACGCCGCCGAAGTGTATGTAAAGCTCGTAGTAGTGATATGCACGCAGGGCGGTAGCTTCCGCAATATAGCGGGCTTTGAGCTCGGGAGAAAGGCCGGGCACAAGGTCTATATTGTTCAGCAGCTCATTGCACTGGCGGATGCCGGCGAAATGATGGTTCCACACATCATAGACATAGGCCTCGCTGGTGCCGTACTTGCCGTTGCCGATGGCCTGGTTCTGGCCACCCTTGACATAGGCGTTGTCGGTCATACCGTCGCCATAAACTATTTCGTACATATCGGGAAGCGATGTGTAGCAGGTGTTCAGGGCGCTGAGTGCAGAGTTTGGATCTTCTTTCCAGAAGGTCTGGTCGGTCTCGCTGTTGTAGGGAGCCGTATCCAGAGGCACGCAGGCACAGAACAGGAGAGCGAAAGCGCTGAGGGTAATTATTATCTTTTTCATAACTGCCAACTCCTTTAGAATTTGATATTAAGACCTACAGAATATACGCGGGCCACGGGATATGCGCGTCCGCTGCCGTCAGCATTGTATTCAGGATCCCAGCCGCCCTTCATCTTGGAGAATGTGAGGGCATTCTCTACGCTCAGGTAGGCGCGCAGATTCTGCACATGTATTGCCTTGAGCCAGTTTCCGCCGAAGTCATAGCCCATCTGGACGTTCTTGACGCGCAGATAAGCTGCATCCTGAATCCAGAAGTCGCTCTTGGTGGCGTTGTTGGTGTTTTCCGTGCCCATAGTCAGGCGCGGATAGGTAGCGTCGGTGTTCTCAGGCGTCCAGCGGTCGATATGGAAATCGTGCACGGGGCCTTCGTTGTTGTTGTGGAAAGCCTCCACAGCCTCACCGCGCATCCAGCGGCTGCGCATACCCACACCCTGGAGGAATGCAGAGAAGAAGAAGCCCTTATATTGCAGGCCGTAGTTGAAACCGAAGGTGTAGCGGGGGAAGTCGTTGCCCACCACAAAACGGTCGTCGTCGTTGATAACGCCGTCGGTATTGCCTTCCGCATCGGGTTTGTCGATGTACTTGATGTCACCGGCGCGGGGAACCACACCCTCGAGGTGAGGAGCCGCCGCAGCCTCTTCGTCGCTTTGGAAGAACCCGTCGTTGCGAAGCGCATAATAAGAATACAGAGGATAGCCCTCTTTTATCACGGTCACCACGTCGGAGCCATAATAGAGGGTCTCGCCCTTGGTGTCGACAACCTTGTTCCAGCTGTCCGATACGTTGGCGGCTATGTTGTGATGCACAGCACCGGTTTTGAAATGATAGTTGGCAGCGAGCTCCCATCCGTAGCTGGAAACGACCGCCGCATTGGAGGTAGGTGCACCGTTGCCGAACATGCCGGGCACGGGCAGCTGGACGAGGATATCACGGGTCTTGTTGTTGAACACATCGAAAGAGATGTTCAGGTCGTTTTTGAAAAGACCCATATCAAAGCCCAGGTCGGCCATGCGGGTAGTCTCCCACTTGATGCCGGGGTCAACGGAGCTGAAATATGCCGTCGGGGCCAGCTGGCCGCCGAAGTTGATGCCCTGGGTCACGGAGACTGTCTGCATATACCGATAAGCACCGATACGGTTGTTACCCACCAGACCCCAGCTGCCGCGCAGTTTGAGCGAAGGTATCACGGGGCGGATATTCTCCCACCAGTCTTCCTGCGAAATGCGCCATCCGAGAGAGAAAGAGGGGAATATGCCGGAACGGTTGCCCTTTGCAAAATAAGAAGAATAGTCGTTTCGGATATTGAACTCGAAGAGGTATTTCTCATCGTAGTTGTATGTCAGACGAGCGAAAGCGGAATAGAGAGACCAGTCCTGGCCGCCGCCGTTAGGTGCGTCGTTAGAAACCTTATCGCCGGACTGACCGCCCACGAAAACATCGTATTTGCTGTCGGCGGTAAGGCGCTGGGTAGAGAAGTTCTTCCAGCTCTCACCCTCGTAGGCATAGCCGAGCAGCGCACCCACAGTGTGCTTTCCGAAAGTCTTGTCGTAGTTGAGCGTGAGCGTGGTGGTCAGCTTGGTCGCACGGTAGAAAGACTCTGAGATATGGTTTTCCTTGTCGCCGGATGCGGCCGATTCAGAAGCCATACGGTTCTCGTGAGTTGTATTTTCGAGGGTACGTCCGCCGACAGTCGCATTCAGCGCCAGGCCGTCGGCAATACGGAAGCTGGCGTCGATAGTACCGCTGATATCATCGTTGACGCTCTGGCGATAGCCGCCTTTCTCCAAGCGCTCCAGAGAGTTGGAGTTGGAGCCGGAAGGATATGTATACGTGCCGTCCTCGTTCTTTATCTCATAGATAGCCGGCATACGGTTGCACTGCTCAATGATCCATTCTGTCCAATAGGCGTGATCTTTGATTTTGTTGCGCGTGAACTGGGCGGTGGCGCCGACTTTGAGGCGGTCGGTGACCTGATGCTGTATGTTCAGGCGGCCGTTGTAGCGATTGTAGCCATAGTCAGGACCTTTGAAAAGGCTGTTCTGGTCCAGAAAGCCCAGAGATGCCATATAAGAGAGGTTCTTTGTGCCGCCGGTCACGGAGAGGTTGTGGCTTTGCTGGGAGGCGTAGCTCTTGTAGATTTCGTTGATCCACTTGACATTGGTGCCGCCGTTGCGGAAAGCGGCAATCTCGTCTGCAGAGAACTTGGTGCTGCGGCCGGAGTTGACTGCAGCCTCGTTGTAGAGTTCTGCATACACCCACGAGTCAACCACGGTGGGCAGCGCGGTGGGCTGCTGGAGGCCGTAGCTCATATCGTAATTGACGCTCACTGTGCCAGCCTCGCCCTTCTTGGTTGTGACCAGAATCACACCGTTGGACGCGCGGGAACCGTAGATTGCGGTAGAGGATGCATCCTTCAAGATGGATATCTGGTCGATGTCCTGGGGATTGAGGTTGGCCAGAGAGCCCTCGATACCGTCTATGATGACCAGCGGGTCGTTGTTGTTCATGGTGTTGTAACCACGGATATTAATGGTCGGAGTACCGCCGGGAGTGGATGCGCCCTGCTGGATAACCAGACCGGGGGTCGTTCCCTGAAGGCCTTCCAGCACGTTGGCTATGGGTTTGCCTTCGAGTTCCTGGGTAGATACGGATGCCACGGCGCCGGTCAGGTTGACCTTTTTCTGCACGCCGTAGCCCACAACCACTGCATCTTCAAGCAGTGTGGAGCTTTCTTCCAGGGAGATGTTTACACTGGTGCGACCATTAACGGGCACTTCAAGTGTCTGATAGCCAATAGCTGAAACCACCAGTACGGCATCGTCTGCGGCCTGGATCGTGTAGGTACCGTCCACATTGGTGGCAGCGCCGACATTGGTGCCCTTGACCATGACTGAAGCCCCTATTACGGGTTCCGAGCCGGAAACAACAGTTCCGGAAATCCGGCCTGTCTGATTCTGCGCTGCCGCTCCCAGCGGGAGAAGCGCGCCGATGAACGCCGTAAGCAGCAGCAGTGCAATCCTGCCCCTGAGCAAACGGAGTCCACAGAATTTAGATTCTCTCATGTTGTTTGATAGGTTAGTAATTGATGATGGTATGTTTTATTTGTCGATTTGCTTGAGTGCAAAGGCATAGGCCCCAAGGCTCACGGCCGTGCTGGTGCCTATATGGCTGACGGCGATGCCGGTTTTCTTGTCCTTATTGTAGCGGACCTTTTTGTCTGAGCCGGGCACGCCGATTTCCACCGAGGTATCTTCCAGAAATGCCTTCATCCCTGCGTCGGTGGTCAGATCCAGGACCTCCATCTGCAGCCACCCCCTGAGGTTTTCTATCACCGATGGTATAATATATTTATAAGCCTTGGAGATGCCACCGCCGATAACCACCAGGCCATCGGCTATATCCAGGGTATGTGCGAGCGCATCGGCAAT